>CAYLMS010000131.1:0-5215 GCA_964384455.1 uncultured Microbacterium sp.
AACCCCATCTCGGGCACGTTCCGCCACCCGGCGGGCGGTGCGACTGCGGCGAGCCTGCGGGCATTCCTGGAGTCGGCCAAAGAGACCGAGGAGCTGTTCATGGTGGTCGACGAGGAGCTGAAGATGATGAGCGCCGTGTGCTCAGACGGCGGAAGGATCACCGGCCCGCACCTGAAGGAGATGTCACGGCTCACGCACACCGAGTACATGCTGCGTGGGCGCAGCACGCTGGACCCGCGCGACATTCTGCGCGAGACGATGTTCGCCCCCACGGTGACCGGCTCGCCCATGCAGAACGCGTGCACGGTGATCGCCCGGCACGAGCGCTCGCCGCGCGGCTACTACTCGGGAGTGGTGGCGCTGTTCACACCGCGCCCTTCGACAGGCTCAGGGGCCCGACCTCAAGAGGTTGCTGAGCCTGTCGAAGCACCCGCGGGCGGCTCAGGGGCTGGGCCCCAAGAGGTTGCTGAGCCTGTCGAAGCACCCGCGGGCGGCTCAGGGACCCGACCCCAAGAGGTTGCTGAGCCTGTCGACCCTTCGACAGGCTCAGGGACCGTGGGCGGGGTGACGCACGATGTCGATGCGCCGATCCTGATCCGCACGGCCTATCTTGCGGGCGGGCGGCTGCGGGTGCCGGTCGGCGCCACGCTGGTGCGCCACTCCGACCCCTACGGCGAGGTCGCCGAGACGCACGGCAAGGCGGCAGGCGTGCTCGGCGCCATCGGCGCCGTGCCCCGCGACGCCGCCGCACGCCCCGCGGACGACCCGGATGCTCCCGCAGCCTCGGCGCGCCCGCTGGCCGACGATCCGCAGATCGCGGCCCTGCTGGCCTCGCGCAACGAACGGCTTGCGCCGTTCTGGCTCAACCCGCAGCAGCCCGACGGCGCAGGGCCGTTCTCGGGTCGCAGCGCGCTGGTGGTCGACGCCGAAGACCGGTTCACCACGATGCTCGCCCACCTGCTGCGCCACCTCGGGCTCGCAGTCGACATCCGCGGCTGGGTCGAGGTGACCGACGCCGAGCTCGACACCGCCGAGCTGGTGGTCGCCGGCCCCGGCCCCGGCGACCCGCGCGATCCGGCCAGCCCGCGCATGCGGCGCATGCGCGAGGTGGTCGCGCGCCGCCACGGCGCCGGCCTGCCGCTGCTGGCGGTGTGCCTGAGCCATCAGATCCTCGCCGACCGCCTCGGCATCCCACTGGCACCGCTGCAGCACCCGCATCAGGGCCTGCAGCGCACGGTCGACGTGTTCGGAAAGCGGGCGTCGATCGGTTTCTACAACACGTTCACGGCACGGGTGGCACCGGGCACCACGGCCGCAGGCGACGCGCAGGTGGCTGCCGATCCGGTCACCGGCGATGTGCAGTCGCTGCGCGGGCCAGGCTTCGCGTCGGTGCAGGGACACCTGGAGTCGATCCTGTCGCGCGACGGCATGGCGACGCTGCAGCAGCTGGTGGCGCAGGCGCTGGCGCTCTGAGCGCCCGCTACTGCCCCCCGAGCGAGATCGGGTTGATCAGGTCGGCGAGGATCAGCACGGCGCCCATCACGATCAGCAGCACCACCACGACATACGTGACCGGCACGAGCCTGGTGGCATCCACCGGCTTCGGCGGCGGGCGCCGCCGCAGCTTCGACCATGCCCGCTTGAGCCCGTCCCACAGCGCCACCACGACGTGCCCGCCGTCCAGCGGCAGCAGTGGGATCAGATTGAACACGAACAGCGCGATGTTCAGCGAACCGAGCAGCCCCAGCGTCGCGCTCACCCGATTGAGCACCGGCGCGTCGGCCGAGGCCACCTCGCCGGCGATCACGCCGACTCCCACGACGCTCAGCGGGCCGTTCGGATCGCGGGTGCCACCGGTGACCAGCGACACGGCGGTGTCGTACACCTTCACCGGCAGCTGCACGATGATGCCCGCCACCTGCCCGACGTTCTGCAGCGCCGCCTGCGGGCCGGCCCACAGCGGCTGAGGCACGAGTGCCGCCTGCGGCGCGATGCCGGCGAAGCCGACGCTCTCGGTCTTCGGGGTGCCGTCGGCGTTGTGCACGGCCTTGCCCGCGGCGTCGTAGACAGGACGCTGCGCGAGCATCGGGGTGAGCTGCAGCCGGATGTCGCTGCCGTCACGGCGCACCAGCAGGTCGAGGGTGCGCCCCGGCGAGCGCCGGATGATCGCCGACGCCTCGTCGAAGGTGGACACCTGCGTGCCATCGATCGCGACGATCTGATCGCCCGGCTTCAGGCCGGCCGCCGCGGCGGGCGCCACCGGGTCGGCGGCGCCGCACGAGGTGGCGGTCGAGCCCGCGGGCAGCACGCACTGCGACACCGACGCGACCGACGTCGTGGCGGTGGCCACGCCGATGCCACTGAACACGATGGTGAACAGCACGATGGCCAGCAGCAGGTTCATCACCGGACCGCCGAGCATGACGATCACGCGCTTGTAGACGGGCAGCCGGTAGAACACCCGCTGGTCGTCGCGGCCCTGCACGGTCTCGTCGTTGGCGGCCCTGGCATCCTGCACCATGGCGGCGAAGAAGCCGCCGCCCGCCTTGCCCTCCGCAGGCGACGGCGGGTACATGCCCGCCATCGAGATGTAGCCGCCCAGCGGCAGCCACTTGAATCCGTACTCGGTCTCGCCGATGCGGCGCGACCAGATGCGCGGGCCGAACCCGATCATGTACTGCCCGACCCGCACGCCGAACAGCTTCGCCGGAATCAGGTGCCCGAACTCGTGCAGCGCGATCGACACGGCGAGGCCGACGAGCATCACCACGATGCCCACCACGAACAGCACGACCGTCACGCTGCCACGGTAGCGGGCGTAGCTTTGAATCGTCCGTGACGGCCTGCTTGTCCGCCCGGGCGGGCGCCGTGAGAACATGGAGGTGCCATGCCGATCGACGTTCCCGCCAACCTGCCGCCCGTGCTGCGGCCGGAGCATCCGCCGATCAGGTCGCTCGCCGAACTCGCCGCGCGCTTCGGCGTGTCCGCCCGAGGAACCCTCGACGGCGTCACGCTGTGCGGGGTCACGCTGGCCACCGCCGACCTGCGCGCCGGCGAGGCGTTCGTGGCGGTGCCGGGGGCGCACCGGCACGGTGCGGAGTTCGCCGTGCAGGCGGCAGCCGCGGGCGCGGTGGCGGTGGTGACGGATGCCGCGGGCGCGGCGCTCGCCGAGGCATCCGGCCTGCCCGTGGTGGTCGTGGCCGACCCGCGCGCCGTGCTCGGCGACCTGTCGGCCTGGGCGTACGGCACGGGGGCGCACGACCGGCTGCCGCTGCTGCTGGGCACCACGGGCACCAACGGCAAGACCAGCGTGTCGCACCTGCTGGGCGGCATGCTCGACCAGCTCGGCGTGGTCTCTGGCCTGTCGTCCACCGCGGAGCGGCACATCGCTGGCCAGGTGATCGTCTCGCGGCTGACCACACCCGAGGCCAGTGAGTTCCACGCACTGCTCGCACTGATGCGCGAGCGCGGCGTCGAGGCGGTGGCGGTGGAGGTCAGCGCGCAGGCGCTGAGCCGGCATCGGGTCGACGGGCTGATGTTCGACGTGGCCGCGTTCACGAACCTGTCGCACGACCACCTCGACGACTACGCCGACATGGCCGAGTACCTGCAGGCGAAGCTCGACTTCTTCCGCCCCGAGCGCGCGCGGCGCGCCGTGGTGTCGCTGGACTCGCCGGCCGGCGCCGCAGTCGTGGCCGCCTCGGGGGTGCCGGTGACCACCGTGCTCACCCCGGCGATCGCCGCCGATCCGACGCTCGACGCCGACTGGATCGTGACGATCGGCGCCGAACGCCCCGCGGGCACCGAGTTCACCCTGCGCGCCCGCGACGGCAGGGCGCTGAGCACCCTGGTGCCGGTGATCGGACCGCACATGGCGGCCAACGCCGGGCTCGGCATCGTGATGCTGCTCGAAGCCGGGTTTGCGTTCGACCGGATCGCCGGAGCACTGGATGCCTCAGCCGGCGGTGCGGGACGCATCGACGCCTACCTGCCGGGGCGCACCCAGCTCGTCTCGGGCGAGCGCGGGCCCGCCGTGTACGTCGACTTCGGGCACTCCCCCGACGCGTTCGAGAAGACCCTCGCCGCCGTGCGCCGGGTGACTCCGGGCAGGGTGCTCATGCTCGTCGGCGCCGACGGCGACCGCGACGCCACGAAACGGCTCGACATGGGCGGCACCTCGGCGCTGGGCAGCGACATCTTGGTGATCACCGACCACCACCCGCGCTTCGAAGACCCGGACTCGATCCGCGCCACCCTGATCGCCGGGGCGCGCACGGCGCGCCCGGATGCCGAGATCCACGAGTTCTCGCCGCCCGAGCGCGCCATCCGCGAGGCGGTGGCGCTGGTCGGCGAGGGCGACGCGATCTTGTGGGCGGGCCCCGGCCATCAGGACTACCGCGACGTGCGCGGCGTGCGCACGCCCTACTCGGCGCGCGAACTGGCGCGCCGCGCGCTGCGCGATGCGGGCTGGCCGGTGCCTGCGCCGCGCTGGCCGGTGCCCTACCCGGAGGACTCCACGCCGCTGTCCGACCCCACCCGCGCCTGGGAGTGAGCGCGCGCGGCGGCCACCACCCGGCGCACCGCGTCGGCGTCGGTGGCCGAGTGCTCGGCCGGGCCGCCGCCGGGGCCTGACGGCAGCCCCCGCACGACCCGGCGTGCCGAGAGGTGCACCGCCGCGACCGCCGAGCCGGCCAGGGCGGCGACATCCGCTTCGACCAGACCGCCGCCGGCCATCACCTCGATGCCGGGGCAGTGCTCGGCCAGCGCGCGCAGGCGCGCGATCCCTTCACCCACGCGTGCGGCGCCGCCGCTGGTGAGGATGCGGCCGGCACCGGCCGCCACGAGCCAGTCCGCAGCTGCGGCAGGGTCGGCGGGCACGTCGATGGCGCGGTGGAACGTGACGTGCGCGCCGCCCGCCGCGTCGATCAGCGCCGCCGTGGTGCCGCGGTCGACGGCGCCGTCGGCGGTCAGTGCGCCGATCACGACCCCGCCTGCGCCGGCCGCCACCGCGAGCTGCACATCACGGCGCATCACCGCCTCCTCCTCCGGCGCGTAGACGAAGTCGCCGGGCCGCGGCCGGATCAGCACGTGCACGAAGTCCGGACGCCCCGCGTCGGCGGCCACGCCCGCCGCCAGCTCGATCAGCGCGGCGCTCGGGGTGAGCCCGCCCGTCTCGAGCGCGCCGCACAGCTCTACCCGGTCGGCGCCGGCATCG
>CAYLMS010000132.1:0-5214 GCA_964384455.1 uncultured Microbacterium sp.
CGCGGTGACCGTGTCGTGCGCCGAAGGCGACGACGGTTTCGTCTACCAGGGGGCGCTGCCGTTCACGCAGGAGCAGACCCGGTTGGATGCCATGCCCGAGCTGCCGGTCGACATCATGATGAACGTGGGAACGCCCGATCAGGCCTTCTCGTTCGCGAAGCTGCCGAACAAGGGCGTGGGTCTTGCCCGGCTGGAGTTCGTGATCAACCGGCAGATCGGCATCCACCCGCGGGCGCTGCTGGAGCACCCCTCGACAGGCTCGGGGACCGCAGGGGGCTCGGGGACCGCAGGGGGCTCGGGGACCGCAGGGGACGACGCGCTGCGCGCCGAGATCGACGAGCGGATCGCCGCCTACGCCTCGCCGCGGGAGTACTTCGTGCGCCGCGTCGCCGAAGGCGTGTCGATGATCGCGGCGGCGTTCGCGCCCGAGCCGGTGATCGTGCGGATGAGCGACTTCAAGTCGAACGAGTACGCCAATCTGCTCGGCGGCGACCGCTACGAGCCGCAGGAGGAGAACCCGATGCTCGGGTGGCGCGGAGCATCCCGCTATGTCTCGCCCGACTTCCGCGAGTGCTTCGATATGGAGTGCGAGGCGCTGCGGTTCGTGCGCGACGAGATGGGACTGACGAACGTCAAGATCATGATCCCGTTCGTGCGCACGGTGGCCGAGGGCAGGGCGGTCGTCGACCTTCTCGCCGAGAACGGCCTGCGCCGCGGCGAGAACGGGCTGCAGGTGGTGATGATGTGCGAGATCCCGTCGAACGCGCTGCTGGCCGACGAGTTCCTCGACGTGTTCGACGGCTTCTCGATCGGGTCGAACGACATGACCCAGCTCACCCTCGGGCTCGATCGAGACTCGTCGCTGGTGGCGGGCACGTTCGACGAGCGCGATCCGGCGGTGCTCAAGCTGCTGCAGCTGGCGATCGAGGCGTGCCTGCGCCGCGGAAAGTACGTCGGCATCTGCGGTCAGGGCCCGTCCGACCACCCCGACCTCGCCGAGTGGCTGGTCGACCAGGGGATCGGATCGATGTCGCTGAACCCCGACACGGTAGTGGAGACCTGGATGCGGCTTGCCCGCCGCGCCTCTCAGCCCAGCGCGTAGTCGGCTACGACGGGGGCGTGGTCGCTGAACCGGGTGTCCCACGAGCCGGCGCGCACCACGTGGTAGCCGCTCGCGCGGGCGGCGAGGGCGGGCGTGGCCAGGTGGTAGTCGATCCGCCAGCCGGTGTCGGTGTCGAATGCCCGTCCGCGCATCGACCACCAGGTGTACGGCCCGTCGACGTCGGGATGCGCCTCGCGGCCGACATCCACCCAGCCCAGGCCCTGCCCGGTCGATCTGTCGGTGCAGGTCACAGACTCGCCCGCTGTGGCGAGCATCCGATCCAGATGCGCGCGCTCGCGCGGCAGGAACCCCGCCTTCTTCAGGTTGCCCTTCCAGTTGCGGATGTCGCGCTCGGTGTGTGCGACGTTGAGATCGCCCATCACGAGGGCAGCAGTCTCCGTGTCGGCCAGGTGCGCCATGCGTCGCTCCATCGCGCGCAGGAACGCATGCTTGGTCTCCTGCCGGGGCTCGCCGGCCTCGCCGGTGTGCACATAGGCGCTGACGATCCGCAGCATCGCGCCGCGCAGGTCGAACTGCGCCTCGATCCAGCGCCCGGAGTCGTCGAGGTCGTCGCCCAGTCCGCGCAGCACCGAGACGGGCGCATCGCGGGCGGCCACGGCGACTCCGGCCCGGCCCTTCGACTGCGACTCGAACAGTTCGACGTGCCAGCCGGGCAGTGCGGCGCGCAGCTGGTCGGCATCGGCGCGCACCTCCTGCAGCGCCATCAGGTCGACGTCCGCCTCATCGAGCCACTCCAGCATCCCCTTGCGGGTCGCGGCGCGGATGCCGTTGACGTTGACGGAGGCGATGCGAACGGGGCGTGACACGCGCTCCACCCTACCCACGACCTGCGACACCCCCCGTGTCCCACATTCTCGGCTTCCCACACCCTCGTGTCCCACTTTCTCGGAATCCTGAGGCCGGGATCCCGAGAAAGTGGGACACGGTGAGGCGAGGCGAGGCGAGCGAGGTCAGTCGTACAGGATGCCGCGGCTGACCGGCGGCGGAGCCGATGACTGCACCCGCACGAGCTCGTCCTCCGCGGCGCGCACCGCGCGATCCGCCGACCAGACGCCGTACCACGGTGCCCCGACGCGCGCCGCGCGCGCGTCGCGCAGCCGCAGTTCGGCGGCCGTGAGCAGCGCCTGGTGCTCGGCGAGCAGCCGTTCGGCCTCATTCAGTTGCTGCAGCGGGATGTCACGGTCGGCCGCCGCGACCGCGATCCAGGAAGCGGCGACCAGGATGACGATGCCGTTCAGCCGGAACCACAGCAGGAACCCGATGAACACCGAGAACGACAGCAGCAGGGGATTGGAGGGGCTGTACAGCACGAGCAGGCCCACTCCGATCTGCAGCACGGCGACCGCGGCACCGCCCATGAGCGCACCGGGCCAGATGGTGCGCCATGGCAGGGAGGCACCGGTAAGGAAGCGGAACAGCGCCGCCAGCGCCACGGCGTTCACGGCGAACGCCACCAGCACCGAGAGCAGTTTGACGACGACCGCGAGCACGGCGGAGCGGCCGGACAGGCCCAGCAGCGAGAGCAGGAAGTCCAGCGCGCCGCTCGCGGTGGTGCCGAGGGTGGCGCCGACCACCAGCGCGACGCCGAACAGCAGGGCTGCGAGCAGGTCGCGCGCCTTGAGCAGGAAGTAATTGCGCCGATCGAATGGCAGCCCGAAGATGTCGCGCACGGCCCGCCGGGTGAACGTGACGAAGCCGATCGCCGTCCACACCGCCACGCCGAACGCGACCACACCGGCGATCGCCAGCACGCCTCCGGTGCTGGCGGCCACGGCCTGCACCTGCTCGGTGCTCACCAGGCCGTGCTCGCCGATGAGGCCGGGGATGTAGCGGTTGACCACGTCGATCACGTTCTGCACCGCGGCGGGGCTGCCGCCGAGCCACATCCCCACCAGGGCGAAGGCGAAATACAGCACCGCAAAGATCGCGAACAGCGACTGGTAGCTGATGCTGGCCGCCAGCAGGAAGCCGTTGCGCTGCAGGAAGTGCCGCCACACCCGCACGGGGAACCACGCCAGCGTGCGCCGAGTGAGTTCCGTGGCGCGCGCCAGCGGCGCGTCCAGGCGCTCCCGCAGCGTCGTCGAACCGGCCGCGTCGTGCTCCCCGGCGCCGCCGTCGGTCTCAGCGCCGACGCGCGGTGCGGGGGAGCGCTTGTCCGTCACGAGGCCGCACCGTGATCGGGGCCGCTCAGCGGCCGCCGCGCAGCACGGCCTGCTTGACCTCGGCGATCGCGCGGGTCACCTGGATGCCGCGGGGGCAGGCCTCGGTGCAGTTGAAGGTCGTGCGGCAGCGCCACACCCCCTCCTTATCGTTGAGCACGTCGAGCCGCACGCCGGCCGCGTCGTCGCGCGAATCGAAGATGAACCGATGCGCGTTCACGATCGCGGCCGGACCGAAGTACTGCCCGTCGGTCCAGAACACGGGGCACGACGAGGTGCACGCTGCGCACAGGATGCACTTGGTGGTGTCGTCGAACACCTCGCGCTGGGCGACCGACTGGATGCGCTCCTTGCGCGCCTCAGGCGTGGAGTTCGCGATCAGGAACGGCTTGACGGCACGGTAGGACTCGAAGAACGGCTCCATGTCGACCACGAGATCCTTCTCCAGCGGCAGCCCCTTGATCGCCTCGACGTAGATCGGCTTCGAGATGTCGAGGTCCTTGATCAGCGTCTTGCAGGCCAGTCGGTTGCGGCCGTTGATGCGCATGGCGTCCGACCCGCACACGCCGTGCGCGCAGGAGCGGCGGAACGTGAGCGATCCGTCCACCTCCCACTTGATCTTGTGCAGCGCGTCGAGCACCCGGTCGGTGGCGTACACCTCGACGTCGTAGTCGACCCAGCGCGGCTCGGTGTCGACCTCCGGGTCGAAGCGCCGGATGATGAGGGTAACCAGATACGACTGGATGCCGGTGGCCCCAGCATCCGCCGCGGTCTCGGCGACCGCATCCGGTCCTTGAGCGGCATCCGGTCCCTGAGCGGCATCCGGTCCCTGAGCTTGTCGAAGGGCCGACATCAGTACTTCCTCTCCATCGGCTGGTACCGCGTCACCACGACCGGTTTCACGCCGAGCCGGATGTGGTCGTCGGGGTGCGACGAGTGCGGGTCGCCCGACAGGTACGCCATCGAGTGCTGCATGTACTTCTCGTCGTCACGCTTGGGATAGTCGTCACGCATGTGCCCGCCGCGGCTCTCCCGGCGGTCGCGGGCCGCGTACACGACCACCTCGGCGATGTCGAGCAGGAAGCCGAGCTCCACCGCCTCGAGCAGGTCGGTGTTGAACCGGCGCCCCTTGTCGTCCACGTGCACGTTCTTGTACCGCGCGCGCAGCTCCTCGATCACGTCGAGCACCTCGGTGAGCGACTCCTCGGTGCGGAACACCTGCGCCTTGCGGTCCATCTCGTCCTGCAGCGTCTTGCGCAGCACGGCAATGCGCTCCGTGCCGTTGCCGGCGCGCAGTCCCTCGATCAGCTCGCGCACGCCCGCCGCCGGGTCTTCCGGCAGCGGCGCGAACTCGGCCGTCTTCACATACTCCACCGCGTGCCGGCCGGCGCGCTTGCCGAACACGTTGATGTCGAGCAGCGAGTTGGTGCCGAGCCGGTTCGATCCGTGCACCGACACGCACGCGCATTCGCCCGCCGCATACAGGCCGGGCACCACGGTCTCGCTGTCGCGCAGCACCTGCGCGTCGGTGTTGGTCGGGATGCCTCCCATGGCGTAGTGCGCCGTCGGCATCACCGGCACCGGCTCGGTGACCGGGTCGACGCCGAGATACGTGCGGGCGAATTCGGTGATGTCCGGCAGCTTCGTCTCGAGCACCTCGGCACCCAGATGGGTGCAGTCCAGCAGCACGTAGTCGCGGTGCGGGCCGGCGCCGCGGCCCTCGGCCACCTCCTGCACCATGCAGCGGCTCACGATATCGCGCGGCGCCAGGTCTTTGATGGTGGGGGCGTAGCGCTCCATGAACCGCTCGCCGTGCACATTGCGCAGAATGGCGCCCTCGCCGCGGGCGCCCTCGGTGAGCAGGATGCCGAGCCCGGCCAGGCCCGTCGGGTGGAACTGGAAGAACTCCATGTCCTCCAGCGGCAGCCCCTT
>CAYLMS010000133.1:0-5208 GCA_964384455.1 uncultured Microbacterium sp.
CACCCCTCTGGTGGCGGTGCGGGTCAACCCCGACTTCGCGGTCAAGGGCTCGGGCATGCGCATGGGCGGCGGACCGCAGCAGTTCGGCATCGACGCCGAGCAAGTGCCCGCGGTGCTGCGGGAGTTCGCCGGCGCCGGGCTCGACATCCACGGATTCCACGTGTTCGCTGGATCGCAGAACCTCACCGCCGGCATCATCGCCGAGGCCCAGCAGCGCACCGTCGACCTGATCGCCCAGCTCGCCGAGCACCTGCCCGGCCCGGTGCGCTATCTCAATCTCGGCGGCGGCTTCGGCATCCCCTACACCGCGAAGGACCGTCCGCTCGACCTCGACGAGGTGGGCGCGCGGCTGCGCGAGCTGGTCGACGGTGCGATCGCAGAACGGCTGCCGCACGCCACCCCGGTGGTCGAGCTCGGCCGCTACCTCGTCGGTGAGGCCGGCGTGTACGTCACCCGCATCCTCGACCGCAAGGTCTCGCGCGGGCGCACCTACCTCGTGGTCGACGGCGGGATGCACCACCAGCTGGCCGCGTCGGGCAATTTCGGCCAGGCGATCCGACGCAACTACCCGCTCGTGATCGGCACCCGGCTCGGTGAGCAGCGCACCGAGACGGCGGATGTCGTCGGCTGCCTGTGCACGCCGCTCGACCTGCTCGGCGACGCCGTCGAGCTGCCCGCGGCCGACCTCGACGACCTCGTCGTCGTGTTCCAGCAGGGCGCCTACGGGCTGACCGCCAGCCCCACCGCTTTCCTCGGGCACCCCGCGCCCGTGGAAGTGCTCGTCTGAAGATAGGAAAGCAGAACATGGCCGACACCCTCGACACCGTCCGCGACGTGCTGATCGACACCCTCGAACTGAGCCGCACCCCCGCGGAGCTGAACCCCGACACCGCGCTGTTCGGCGCGCTGCCCGAGCTCGACTCGTTCGGCGTGGTGCAGCTGGTGGCGGCGATCGAGGAGCGCTTCGACATCCAGATCGACGACGACGAGTTCGGCGCCGAACTGTTCGAGACCGTCGGCACGCTGGTCGCGTTCGTCGACGCCAAGCGGGCCGCGGGCTGACAGTGACCTCGGCCCGCGCGCTGCCCGGCTTTGTCGCGACCTCGACGGCGGGGTCGGTGCGCTTCACACGCGCGGGCATCGAGCCGCTGGCCGCCGATGGGCGCACGCTGGTGCTGTCGCGGGTCGTGCGCGATCACGCGGGTGCCGTGGACGATGCGCGCATCGCCGCCGCGATGCGCGACGACCCGGCATCGCTGACGCACCTGCTGCCGCCGTTCGCCGCAGTGCGCGCCGACAGTGACGGCTCGGTCGCGGTCGCCGATTCGATGGGCTTCCGGCAGCTGTACCACAGCAGCCCCTCCGCGGGCACCGGCGTGCTGGCCACCTCCGCCCTCGAGGCGGGCCGTGCGATCGGGGCCGACCTCGACGAGCAGGCGCTCGCCGTGCAATCCCTGCTCGGCTGGCAGCTGGGCCTGCGCACCCTGCACGAGGGGATCGACAAGCTCGAAGCGGGTGCGTCGGTGCGCCTGGGCCCCGGTGGCGTCGAGGTGAGCCCCGCGGCCGCGCCACCCGCCGAGCCGATCACGCTCGACGACGCGGTGGAACAGGCTGCGGTGCTGCTGCAGGCCTCGCTCGAACAGTTGCGCGACGAGCAGCCGGATGCGGTGCTGCAGCTCACCGGCGGCCAGGACTCCCGCATCCTGCTCAGCGCGATCCCGCCTGCCCGCCGGCGCGGGGTGCGCGCGATGACGCTCGGGGTTCCCGGCGGCGGCGACGTCGAGGTGGCGGGCCGACTAGCCTCGCTGTGCGGACTCGCGCACGAGGTGCACGGCCTGGGCGATGCGGCAGCCCTCGATCCGGCCGAGGCCTGGGTGCGCTGCCGCACGGCGGCGATGCGGCTCGACGCGATGTCGGACCCGGTGGCGCTGGCGGCGCTCGCGGTGGCCGAGCAGCAGTTCGACCAGGGCGTGCGCATCTCGGGGCTCGGCGGTGAGGTCGCGCGCGGTTTCTACTACGTCGGTCGCGTGCACGATCGCGCCTACTCGCCCGCCGACGCCCGCAGACTCGCGCAGTGGCGCATGTTCGTGAACGAAGCCGTCGAGCCGGGCGCCCTCCGGGCGGAGTTCACCGCGTGGGCGCGCGAGCGCGCCGACCGGGCGGTGTTCGACGCGCTGTGCGAGGGTGGCGAGGAATGGTTCCGCGCCACCGACCACCTCTATCTGCGGCACCGGATGCAGCGCTGGGCGGGCGTGACCGATACCGCCGTCGGCGTCGACCGGGTGGTCGTGAACCCCATGCTCGATGAGAGATTCCTGGCGATCGCCGCCCGGCTCGCGCCGCAGGACAAGGCGCACGCGCTGTTTCTCGCACGACTGCAGCTGCGACTCGACCCCGAGCTCGGTCGCGTCCCGCTCGAGGGCCGGCCCGCACCCGCGGCGTACGCGTCGCGCGGTCGACTCGCCGCCGGCGCACGCACCGCCGTGACCACGGCGAGCAAGGCCACCCGCAAGATCGTGCAGCGCGCACGCCGCGCGAATCGGGCGCCTGCGGGGGGTGGCGTGCTGGCCGCGAAGGTGGTGGAGCACTGGCGGGAGCATCCGGAACTACTGGATGCTGCGCCCGTCTCGCGCTTCGTCGACGATGCCTGGATCGCATCGCTGCTCGACGCCCGGATCGCGCCGCGACCCAGCTCCGTGGCCTTCATCGCCAACCTGATCGTGCTCGGCGAATCCGTCGACTGAGCTCGATTCGGGCGCATGAACATGACGTGAGAGGCGTCACATGCGAATTGCAATGCTGGGATTCGGTCCTTCTAATGGGTAGAGTTCGCGATCATGCGGCTTGTGTCCGCAGCTGCATGGTCCTGCTCCCCACACAACGGACGAAATGGTATGCGAAACGCTGAAAGCACACGACGCTCGATACGACCCTCACGACTCTCCCGATTCCTCCGCTCCCCGCTCACCCGCTTCGGCGTCCCCATCGCCGCGGTAGCGGCCGTCGTGGTGTCGCTCGCGGTATGGACCCCGGGCGCCACGGCGAAGACGACGAACTCCGCCACGATCTGGGGCGCAGCCGCACCCTCGAACGTCGCCCTGCAGACCACCAAGTCGGGGGTCGAGGTAGGCACCCGCTTCACGGTGCAGCAGTCGGGCAACGCCACCGGTGTGCGCTTCTACAAGGTGGCAGGTGTCGGCGGCACGCACACCGGCACGCTGTGGACCTCGAAGGGCCGCAAGCTCGCGACGGTCACATTCACCGGCGAGTCCGCATCCGGCTGGCAGTCGGCGCGGTTCGCGCAGCCGGTCGCACTGACCGGCGGCGAGTCCTACGTGGTGTCGTATTTCCAGCCGCGGGGCCGCTACGCCGCGACCACCAACATCACCGGCGCGTCGGCGTCGCCCTCGCTGTCGGTCACGCGCGGAGCCGGGGTGTACCGGTTCACTTCGAAGTCCGCTTTCCCGAACCGGGTCTGGCGCAACAGCCTGTACTGGGTGGACATCACCTTCACCCCGCACGGTGCAGCACTCCGGCCCGACGGCGACTCGACCGCGACACCGACCCCCACGCCTACCCCGACGGTCACGCCCACGCCGACCACGCCTCCGGTCGCGCAGCCCGTGCCGCCCAAGCCGCCTGTCGTGGTGCCGCCGCCCGCCACGAAGCCCAGTACCGGCTTCCCGAACGCGAGCAACACCGGGGTGCCTGTGGGCACGCCGCTGACCGGCTACGCCGGGCCGTGCACGATCACCGTGCCAGGCACGGTGATCGACGCCAAGACGATCAACTGCGCGCTCGAGATCCGGGCCAAGAACGTGGTGATCAGCCGCTCGCTGATCAACGGCACCGTGTATGCCGACCCCGACCTCGGCATCGGGTCGTTCACGATCAGCGACAGTCAGGTGAACATCGGCAACAACCCCGGTACGGGCGTCGGTGACGGCAACTTCACCGCCATCCGAGTGCACGTCACCGGCGGCAACCGATCGATCAACTGCTTCCTCAACTGCACCGTCGAGTACTCCTACGTGCACGGGCAGTTCACCGACAGCACCGGGGTGTATCACGAGTCCGGCATCCGGATGGGCTCTGGCAGCGTCATCCGCGGCAACACCATCGGCTGCACTGCGCCCGATGTGCCGCCGGACGCCGGCTGCTCGGCGGCGCTGACCGGTTACGGCGACTTCGCCACGGTGCAGAACAACGTCATCGACGGCAACCTGTTCCTCGGCGGGTCGGGCGGCTATTGCGCCTACGGCGGGTCGACCACGGGCAAGCCCTACTCGAACGGCGTGAACAACATCCGGTTCACAAACAACGTGTTCCAGCGCGGCGAGTCCGGCACGTGCGGCTGGTTCGGCCCGATCACCTCGTTCGACACGAGCGCCCCGGGCAACGTGTGGTCGGGCAACAGGTTCGACAACGGCGTGGGCGTGCCCGCCGCGTTCTGATCGTGCACCGCAGTGGTAGGCCGGCGCCGCAGGCGCCGGCCTACCACTGCATGAGGGCCAGTTCGCTATACAGGTAGTCGAGCCGCTCGGGATCGAGCACGGTGCTGCGGAGCATCTTCGCCCGAGGTGAGCGCTGGTCGCGCCCGAATCGTGGGGTGAACCCCAGGATGCGGCACTCCGCGAGGGTGAGCGGCAGACCGTGTCGCAGCAGCAGCCGCGAGGCGATCAGCGGCCAGTGCCGCTGCAGGAACGCCGGGTCGCCCCCCGCATACAACGGCGTCGCGAACAGCGGCAGCCCCTTGCGCCGGTCGCGGCGCACGATCGCGAAGCCGTAGGTGTCGTCGTCGAAGACGAGCAGCTGGCGCGCCGCCGCGGCATCGCGATGATCGCGGTGCACCGCGGCATCCGCTCCGCGCACGTGCGCGGCGATCGCGTCGTAGTCTTCGGTCACCGTCACCCCCCGCCGCGGCAGCGCCGGCAGGTTCGCGCAGATGCGGGTGGCCGTGTCGACGCGCACGAAGCCGAGCCGCTCGTTGAGGGCCACGACGTTGCCGCTCGGCGACAGGTCGGTGAATTCGTAACCGGGCTGACGCAGGATCGCCCGCACCAGCCGCAGCGAGTCGGCACGATACGGTTCGAGCACGCAGAACGCCGCGAGGTTGCACAGCCGCACCGGGCCCGCCGGCAGCTCACGCTGCGCGTACACCGCCGCGTAGACCCCCACGATCCCGTCGTCAGTGACCAGCTGGAAGCC
>CAYLMS010000134.1:0-5152 GCA_964384455.1 uncultured Microbacterium sp.
GCGGCCTCTTCGTCCCGAACGAAGCGCGCTACCAAGCTGCGCCACACCCCGTGGCAACCGTCCGAGTCTACCTGACGCGCGCGCGGTGGCCGAACCGGGTCACCGCGGCAGCAGCTCCAGCACGGTCGCCTCCGGGCGGCAGGCGAACCGCACCGGGGCGTAGATCGAGCCCCCGATGCCCGCGCTCACCTGCAACGGCACCGCGCGCCCCGCGTGCTGCCATTCGCTGAGCCCTCTGGCCTGGCGCAGCGGAAGGTCGCAGTTGGCCACGAGCGCGCCGAACCCGGGCACGCGCACCTGGCCGCCGTGCGTGTGCCCTGCGAAGATCACGTCGGCGTGCAGCGCGGTGAACGTGTCGAGCACCCGCCGATACGGGGCGTGGGTGACACCCAATCGCAGGGGTTCTACGTCGTCGCGGCCGACCGGGGGCAGGGCGGCGATGAGGCCGGGCAACGGCTCCAGCCGGTCCCAGTGCCGGTGCGCGTCGCTCACGCCGAACACGTCGAGCCGGTGCCCGCTCACGTCGAACGACGTGGCGGCGTTGTTCACGTCGCGCCAGCCGAGCCCGTCGAGAAGTGCGTCGAGGGCGGCCGTGTCCAGCGGCTCGGCCGTGGGGATGCGCTGCGAGGGCCCGAGGAAGTAGCGCAGCGGGTTGCGCGGCGAGGGTGCGACGTGGTCGTTGGATCCGTGCACGAACGCACCGGGGATGCCGCGGAATGGCTCGAACGCGGCGCGCAGCGCGGGCAGCGCGGCCGCATGGCCCATGTTGTCGCCCGTGTTCACCACGAAGTCGGGGCGCAGCGCGGCGAGCGAGGCGATCCAGCGCTGCTTGCGATGCTGCCACGGCGCCATGTGGGCGTCGGAGAGATGCAGCACGCGCACCGGTTCGCTCCCCGGCTCCAGGATGCGCAGCGTATGCCGGCGCAGCGCGTACAGGTGGCGTTCGATGCCGATTCCCCACACCGCGGCCGCAACGCCGGCCGCCCCCACTGCGGCGAGCGCGGTGAGGGCACAGCGGCGGCGGGATGCCACTACGGACAGTTCTTCCGCAGGAAGGTCACCGTGATCGGAGTGTTCGCGTTGGCCATCGTGCCGGCGGCGGGCGTAGTGCCGGTGACTCGGGCCATGCCGGGCAGCAGCGATGGATCCACCGTGCACTGACCTGGTGAGACGTTGCCGAACCCTGCGGCCTGCAGCGCCTGGATCGCCTGCGGCACTGCGTTCGGCGCGGGGCCGCCCGCCACGTTCGGCACCGCGATCCCCTGACCGTTGCTCGGGTTGATGGTCACCGTCGCGCCGCCCGCCACCATGCCGGGCGCCGGGTCCTGCGCGGCGACGGTGCCGGCCGCGAGGTTGGAGTCGACCGCGGGGCCGACCTGCACGATGAAGCCGGCGGCCTCGAGCGTCTGGGTGGCCTGATCCTGCGTCATCCCGACGACATTGGGCAGGTTGGTCAGCACCTGCTTGGTGAGGTTGGGGTCGGGTGCGGGGAACGATCCGCCGGGGTAGTACTGATCGGCGGCGCGCATGGCGGCCTTGCCCAGCAGATAGCGCACGTACGACAGCTGCACGCCGTTGTAGCGGGTCTTGAACACGTCGGCGGCCGGGTTGGGCTGGCCGTTGATGAACTGCCCGTTCGCCACGCCCGACCACACCACGTTCGTCACCGCGGTGCTGGCACCCACCAGCCAGGTCTGGGTCGACTCGTTGGTGCCCGTCTTGCCGATCAGCTGGGTGCCGTCGTTCGGATTGGACAGGATGCCGGTGCCGCCGGGGCGCATGACGCCCTGCAGGGTGTACGCGGCGGTCGCCGCGACGGCCGGGTCGAGCTGCTGCGAGCAGGTGCGCGCGGGCAGCGCACGGTCCTTGCCCGACGCGTCGGTGACCTTGTCGATCACGCGGGTCTGGCAGAACACGCCGTTGTTCGCGACGGCCGAGAAGGCGCCGCCCATCGCGATCGGCGACACCGAGGCGGTGTTGCCGATCACCGAGGTGAGGAAGCGCATCTTGATCGGGCCCGATCCGTCGGCGTTCTCGACGCCGAGCTTGGTGGCATCCTTGCCGATGTCGCACATGTCGAGCTTCGACGCCATCGCGAAGAAGCCGGTGTTCAGCGACTGCGCGGTGAACTGCATCGGCGTGCCCACGAAGCCCGGCTCGTTCTGGAAGTTGCGCACCAGGGTGTTGGACGTGTTCGTCCAGTCGCCGGTGCACGAGTTAGTCATGTGCTTGAACACCTGCAGCCGGCCGTCGAGCACTTCGCGCACCGAGTGGCCCTGCTCGAGCCAGTCCAGCAGCGTGAACAGCTTGAACGTCGAGCCGGGGGCGAAGCCCGAAGAGCCGCCGTTGGCGAGGTCGCCGGCGTAGACGATGCCGGTCGAGCCGGCCTGCGGCTGCTTGTCATAGGTGAAGTTGGTGTTCTGCGCGATCGAGAGCACGCGCCCGGTGCTGTTCTCGATGCTCACGACCGTCGAGCCATAGGTCCACGACGTGGAGTCGACGCTGGCGGGCGTGTACTTCGACACGGCCGCCTGGGCGGCATCCTGCAGTCGCCAGTCCAGGGTGGTGTAGATGTTCAGGCCGCCCTGGCGCAGCGACTTGGTGCGCTCTTCGGCGGTGGCGCCGAAGGCCGGGTCGTTCTGCACGACCGACACCACATAGCTGCAGAAGTAGGGCGCCGAGGTGGCGGCGCAACCGGTGGTCGGCTGCTGCAGGTTCGGCGTGATCGGCGTCTTGATCGCCGTGTCGTACTGCGCCTGCGTGATCTTGTGCCCTTTGAGCATCGCGCCCAGCACATAGGAGCGGCGCTGCTTGGTCATCGAATAGCCGTCGGCTTGACCGTTGGCCGGCTTGCCCTTGACCATGCGGGTGCCGCCGGGCATGTCGATGCGGTACACGTTGGGGTTCTGCACCATACCGGCCAGGGTGGCGGCCTGCACGAGGGTGAGATCCTTCGCGTGCACGCCGAAGTAGTGCACCGACGCGGCCTCGATGCCGTAGGTCTGCCCGCCGAAGTTCGCGATGTTCAGGTAGCCGAGCAGGATGTCGGTCTTCGAGTAGCGCTGCTCGAGCGCGATCGCGTAGCGCATCTCCTGCAGCTTGCGGCCGATGCCCGCCGCGCCGCTGGAGTTCGTCGCATCGGTATAGCACTTCTGGATGGCCTTGTCGTCCTTGGCCTTCGTGTAGCACTGCTGCACGAGCACGTTCTTCACGTACTGCTGGCTGATCGACGAACCGCCCTGCACGTTCGCGTCGCCCTTGAGATTCGACAGCAGCGCGCGGCTGGTGCCGAGCGGGTCGATGCCGCCGTGCTGGTAGAAGCGCGGGTCTTCGCTGGAGAGGATCGCGTCGAACATCACGGGCGCGATCTGGTTCCATGTGACCGGCACGCGGTTCTGATCGTAGAACTTCGTCCACGGCTCGTACTGTCCGGTGCTGGCGTTCTTGGTGTACAGCGTCGTGGGCAGCATGAGCCCGTCGATGTCGAGGTAGCTCGGCAGGTTGTCGAACATCGTGATCGCACCGGAGGCGGTGTTGCTCGCCACGGCGATCGCGGGGGTGACGGTCGCGGTCACGAGGATGCCGGCGATGGCGCTCAGCCCCACCAGACCCACGAGGCCGCCGAGCACGCCGGTGGCTGTGCGCTTCGATTGAGGCATAGGCTAGATCGTAGGGGAGCTAGCTGGCAGAACCCTCCAGGTGCGCCGCGCAAGCGCCCGCGAACAACCCGCTGATCGGCCTTCTTCCATGGGAGCTTCATGTCCGCCTGGGAATACCTCACCACGCCGCTGCTCATCCACAACACGGCCGCCATCCTGAACAACTGGGGCAAGCAGGGCTGGGAGCTCGTGCAGGTGGTGCCGGGCCCGGAGGGCGGCCTGGTGGCGTACTTCAAGCGCCCGGCCGGGGGCGAGCAGGCGGCGAACGCGGGGCTGGATGCCGCGGCCGAGGCCGCGCGCCAGTTCGAGGGGGCGTGACATGACCGTCTCCCAGCGCCTGGCCGAACTCGGAATCGTGCTGCCGGCTGTCGCCACGCCCGCAGGCGTCTACGTGCCCGCCGTGGTGCACGGCGATCTCGCCTATACGTCGGGGCAGCTTCCCGTCGTCGACGGGAAGCTGCCGGCCACGGGCAAGGTGGGCGACGGCGACGGGCTGGTGCCCGCCGCCGACGCCAAGGGCTATGCCCGGCAGTGCGCCCTCAACGCGATCGCGGCGGCCGCCGCCGCCGTCGGCGGCGTCGACCGCCTGGCCGGAGTGGTCAAGGTCACCGGGTTCGTGGCATCCGTGCCCGAGTTCACCGCGCAGCCCGGAGTGATCAACGGAGCCAGCGAGCTGCTCGGCGACGTCTTCGGCGACGCCGGACGGCACGCCCGCTCAGCCGTCGGCGTGCCGGTGCTGCCGCTGGACAGCCCCGTCGAGGTCGAGGTCGTCTTCCGCCTCGCCTGACGCGCGCCGCGCGCTACTTCACCTGCGCCGAGATCACCGACATCACCTGCGTGTCGGCGAGGGTCGTGGTGTCGCCCACGTCGCGGCCCTCCGCGACATCCCGCAGCAGTCGGCGCATGATCTTGCCCGAGCGGGTCTTGGGCAGCTCGCCCACGATGTACACGTCGCGCGGCCGCGCGATCGGGCCGATCTGCTCGCCCACCCACGACCGCAGCGTCTGCGCCAGACCCTCGGGGGAGTGCTCGGCGAGATAGCTCTGCTTGATGATCACGAACGCCACCACGGCCTGGCCGGTGGTCTCGTCGGAGGCGCCGACCACGGCCGCCTCGGCGACGGCCTCGTTGGCGACCAGCGCCGACTCGATCTCGGTGGTCGACAGGCGGTGCCCCGACACGTTCATCACGTCGTCGACCCGGCCCATCAGCCAGATGTCGCCGTCGTCGTCGAGCCGCGCGCCGTCGCCGGCGAAGTAGAACCCCTCGTCGGCGAACTTCTCCCAGTACGTCTCGACGAATCGCTCCGGGTCGCCCCAGATGCCGCGCAGCATGCTCGGCCACGGCTCGGTGACCACGAGCAGTCCGCCGTTGCCGTTGCCCACGTGCGTTCCGGTGTCGTCGACCACGTCGACCGAGATGCCTGGCAGCGGCACCTGCGCCGAGCCGGGCTTGGTCTCGGTGATGCCGGGCAGCGCCGACACCATGATCGT
>CAYLMS010000135.1:0-5136 GCA_964384455.1 uncultured Microbacterium sp.
GGAAGTCGCCCATGAACACCGTCTGGGTCTTGATCTCACCGGTCGAGTGGTTCATGAACTCGGCCTCGACGTACAGCGGCGCGGCGTAGGTCTTGCCGCGCTCCTTGCACTCCTCGATGGAGTACTTCTCCGGCTCGAGGTAGGGGTTGGTGAAGCTCAGCTGCATGGTCTCGCTGAGGTCCTCGATCGGCGAGATCTCCTCGAAGATCTCATCCAACCCGCTGGAGAAGACGCCTGTGCCGCGGTCGGCGGTCGCCGCCACGCGTTCGCGCCAGGCGTCGTTGCCGACGAGCCAGTCGAACGACTCGGTCTGCAACGCGAGAAGATCGGGGACGGTGAGGGTGTCGGTGATCTTGGCGAACGAGAGGCGGGATGCTCCGCGGCCGTTCTTGGGGGTGGTGGGCGTGGATGCGGTGCGCGCAGCAGCCAAGGGTTAACCTCCGCCGAGCCCCGGGCAGGACTCATGTTTCCTTGTCGTCGGGTGGGATGCGCCCGTCCACCCAGTCCCGTGCGTCAACGCCGCGATCTGCGGGGACGCGCAGGCACAGCCGACCACCATATGAAGGCAGGGGAGAACTGCGAGCGCAACTACCAACTATAGGGCGGATGCGCCGGCGTGTCCAGCGGGATCCTTGACGAGCCTCGGATGCGAGGGCATAATGCCCGCCGCATCCCATCGATCCGCGGGTCAGCTGCGCCGACGCGCGTGGCGGAAGCGGATGCGGGTGCCTGGGCGGGCCTGCGCGAGCAGATCGAGAGAGGCATCCGTGGCGACCGCGATGACGGGATAGCCGCCGGTGGCGGGGGCGTCGCGGCCGAGGATCACCGGGCCGCCCGGCGGCACCTGCACGGCGCCGGGCAGCATGGCTTCGCTCGGCAGCTCGCCGGCGTGCACGCGGGCGAGGTCGGGCCCGTCGAGCCTCGTGCCCACGCGATCGGTGCGCGCACTCACCGTCCACGTGGCGTCGAACAGTGCGTGCAGGGCCTCGGGCGCGAACCAGTCGGCCCGCGGCCCGGCGGCCAGCTCGAGCTCGAGGTCGTCGGGCGCACCCGGGCTCCAGGGGTGCAGGTCGTCGGCCGGGATCGGCCCGGCGAGGTCGGTGGTGACGGTGCACTCATCGCCCGCGCGCAGCGGTGCCGGCCCGAGTCCGCCGAGGGTGTCGGCCGCGCGCGAGCCGAGCACGCCCGGTGCATCGATGCCACCGCGCACGGCCAGGTAGGAGCGCACCCCGTGGTCGGGCGCTGCCACGCACAGCTCGGTGCCGGCCGGCCACGGCTGCGCGCGATAGGTGTCGACCGAGCGCCCGGCCACCGTGACAGCACCCCACGCGCCCGTCACCGCGAACCACAGATCGCTCAGCGCGACAGCGCACAGGCCGCCCATCGTGAGTTCGAGTCCGGCCGCATGCTCGGCGTTACCGACCAGCCGGTGGGCCGTGCGCAGCGCGCCGCGGTCGGCCGCGCCCGAAGCGGCGATCCCCTCGGCGAGGTGCCCCGGGCGGCCGAGGTCCTGCACAGTGCACAGCGGCCCCGGCTCGAGGATGCGGAACGCTCCCGGCATGCCGCGGCCGGTGCCCGCGACCCCGGCACGCACAGCTTCGGCCACACTCTCCTGCGATGGCTCCACGAATATCTGTGGCCTTCGCAGAATGGCGTCGCCAACCTCCTGGTGGGGCCGGAGTAGAGGCGGGCCCGGGCGGAAGCGCACGCGGGTGCCTGGGGGCAGCAGCGTGGGTGCGGCGGCGCGTGGGTCGAACAGCACTGCGGCCGTGGTGCCGATCAGGCGCCACCCGCCGGGCGAGGAGCGCGGGTAGGCGCCCGTGAACCCGGATGCCACCCCCACCGCCCCGGCCGGCACCCGGGTGCGCGGAGTGTCCAGCCGGGGCACGTCGAACGGCCACTGCGGGCTCGTGAGATAGCCGAATCCCGGGGCGAACCCCGTGAACGCCACCGTCCACTCGGCGCCGGCGTGCCGCGCGGCGAGCTCGTCCGCCGTCAGCCCTAGCAGCGCGGCCGTGGAGGCGAGGTCCGCCCCGTCGTAGACGATGTCGAGCTCCACGACGGCGCCCGGCACCACGGGCGACGCCTCGGCGTCGGCGGCGCTGCGCTCGATCCACGCCCGCGCCGCCGACAGCGGCAGCGTCCGCGGGTCGACGTGCACGAGCAACGTGCGCGCGGCCGGCACGAGGTCGATCACCCCGGGCGGCGGGTGCGCGGCGAGCCGCGCGTGCAGCGCGAGCACGTGCTCGAGCGATCCCGGCTCGAGCAGCAGCGCGGTCTCGCCGAACGGCAGCACGCTCACCATGGCGCGCGCACCGCGATCCGCTCCGCGTCCAGCGCCGCCCGTACGGCGAGGGCGAGCTCGACCGCCGCAGGGGTGTCGCCGTGCAGGCACAGCGACACGGCATCCGTCGCGATCAGGCTGCCGTCGACGGCCGCCACCACGCCGTGCCGCACGAGGCGCACCGCACGCGCAGCGATCTCGGCGGGATCGTGCAGCAGTGCGCCCGGCCGATCGCGCGGCACCAGCGCACCGTCGGGCAGATAGCCGCGGTCGAGGAACGCCTCGTGCCGGAACGGCACGCCGACACGCGCGACGGCCTGGGCGATCTCCCCGTCCAGGCCGAGCACGGGCACCGCACGACCGAGCCGCGCCGACAGGTCGGCCACGCACCCGGCCACCGCGTCGGCCTGCTCGCGGTCGTCGCGCACGGCGTGGTAGAGCGCCCCGTGCGGTTTGACATAGCGGATGTCGGCGCCCGCGTGCTGCAGCGCCGCCAACTGCGCCGCCACCGCGGCGCGCAGCGCCTCGGCGGGCAGCCGCATCCGCTCGCGCCCGAACCCGGCGCGGTCGGGGTAGGACGGATGCGCGCCGAGCGCGACGCGGTGCTGTGCGGCGCGGGCGACGGCGGCGCGCATCGACGCATCGTCGCCGGCGTGCGCCCCGCACGCGATCGAGGCGCTGGAGATGAGGGCGAACATGGCCTCGTCGTCGGCGGTCGGCGCGCCGTCGACGGTCTCGCCGAGGTCGGCGTTGAGGTCGATGGCCGCCATGACACCACGGTAGCCGTCGGGCATACGGTGGAGGCGTGGCAGCGAGCGGAGCAGCATCGGTGCCGTCGGCGCGACTGTCCGACGGCACGATCGCACGCATCGTGCCGTCGCGCTACGCGGGTGGGTGGGAGCTGGAGGTCGATGGCACGCCGCAGTCTCACGTCGACCTGGACGATCCGACCCACCTGCACTACGAATACGTCGCCCGCATGGGAGCCGTGATCGATCTGCTGCGCCTGCCGGGGCTGCCCCTGACCGCGCTGCACCTGGGCGGCGGGGCGATGACGATTCCGCGATACGTGGCGCACACCCGGCCCGGATCGCGCCAGCAGGTGATCGAGCGCGAACCGGAACTGGCCCGGCTCGTGCGCGAGACGCTGCCGCTGCCCCGCGGCGCGGTAGTGCGCACCCGCATCGGCGACGCGCGCGAGACGCTCGACCGGCTGCCGCAGGGCCTCGCCGGCGCCGCCGACCTGCTCGTGTGCGATGTGTTCTCGGGCGCCCAGACGCCGGCGCATGTGACCACCGTCGAGTTCTACACCGCGGCATCCCGGCTGCTCGCAGCCGACGGCATGCTGCTCGTGAACGTCGCCGACGGCGCCGGTCTGGCCTTCGCGCGCCGCCAGGTGGCCACCGTGCGCGCGGTGCTCGCGCACGTGCTCGTGCTTGCCGAGGTGCAGACGTTGAAAGGGCGCCGCTTCGGCAATCTCGTGATCGCGGCATCGGCCGCCCCGCTGCCCGTGCAGTGGCTGCCACGGCTGATGGCCGCCGGGCCGCATCCGGCCAAGGTCGCCCACGGGCGCGAACTCGACGAGTTCACCGGGCGGCTCGCCCCGGTCACCGATGCGGATGCCGTCGCCTCACCGCGCCCGGCGGCATCGCTGTTCGCCCGCTGAGGCGGCGCGCCAGCGGTGCGCGGCGCACCTCGCGGGGCACACTGGTGGAGCGGGCGGTCCGCAGGGAGGCAGGCGACGTGAGCTACATCCTGGGGTACGACCCGGAGACGCTGCACGAGCGCGTGGATCTGCGCCGGTGCCGCGCACGGATCGACGAGCTGGGCGAGCAGCGCAGCCTGGCCGCGCTGCTGGAGCGGGTATGGCTCCTGAAAGTGCTGGAGCGGCTCGAAGACGCGCTGGTGCTGTCGGAGGAGTCGGTGCGCGTCGCCCGGATGAGCGGCACCCGCAAGGACCTGCTGCGAGCGCGCATCCTGCACGCCACGGTCGAGCAGCGTCGCGGCGCCCTGGCAGTCGCCGTGCACGAATTGACCGCGTGCGCGCAGGAGGCCGAAGGCCAGGGTTGGCCGGCGATCGCGGCCTTCGCACTGACGCACCGCGGCAGGGCACACTTCGACGCCGGCGACTACCCCGACGCGCGCGCCGACTTCACCCGAGCACTGTTCCTGCGCCAAGGTTCCGGCACCCCCGACGACCAGCTCGAGTCGACGCTGCTCGCGATCGACGCCGCCGACCGACGACGCACGGGTGCGCTCGTCGGGTGATGTCGTACTGATGTTCTAATGTCTGCGGCATGACAGAACTGCATCGCGTGCGCGCCTGGGCAGACGCGCTGATCGCCCTTCATCTCGATGCGTCGTGGACCTTCGGGTTCGACAACGCGAAGCGTCGCGCCGGCCTGTGCGACTACGGCAAGCGCCGCATCAGCGTGTCGCGCTACCTCGCCGCGCGCTACGACGACGACACCAACCACCAGACGCTGCTGCACGAGGTGGCGCACGCGCTCGCGGGCCCCGCGGCCCGCCACGGCTCCGGCTGGCGACGCATCGCGCGCGACCTCGGCTTTGCGGGCGGCGTCACGCACAGCGGCGAGTCCGCGGTCGAACTGGCGCCGTGGGTGGGGGTGTGCCCCGCGGGGCACGTCGCCTACCGGCACCGCCGCCCCACGCGCACCACCTCGTGCGCCGTGTGCGCGCCGCGCTTCGACCCGCTGTGCGCCTTCGCGTGGACTCGCCGCGAGATCAGCCCGGCGACCCGGCTCGCGGCGCTCACTCCGCGCTGATCCCGCGCGGTGCACCGACGCCCGGGGTGAGTGGGCGACCGCAGGTTTTGACACGGCCGCACCCCG
>CAYLMS010000136.1:0-5127 GCA_964384455.1 uncultured Microbacterium sp.
GATCGCGCCGAAGCGCAGCTGGTCCATCACGGCGACCGGGCGGGCGCCCATCGAGATGATGTCGCGCACGATGCCGCCCACGCCGGTGGCCGCGCCCTGGAACGGTTCGATGTAGCTGGGGTGGTTGTGGCTCTCGACCTTGAACGTGACCGCCCAGCCCTCGCCGATGTCGACCACGCCCGCGTTCTGGCCCATGCCCACCATCAGCCGGGTTTTCATCTCGTCGGTGACCTTCTGGCCGAACTGGCGCAGGTAGACCTTGCTCGACTTGTAGGAGCAGTGCTCGCTCCACATCACCGAGTACATCGCCAGCTCGGCGCTGGTGGGGCGCCGACCCAGGATCTCGCGGATGCGCGCGTATTCGTCGGGCTTGACGCCGAGTGCGGCGAACGGCTGCTCACGCTCCGGAGTCGCTGCGGCGTGCTCGACCGTGTCGGTTCCGGACGGGGATGCGGTGGGGATGGTCACGCGGCGCAGCTCCAGGATTCGCGGGGTGCCGGGGATGCATCCATCCTAGCTGCGCGCAAGTAAATGTCCGTCAATGGGCAATAGAGTAACATTGTGGACCTGACAATGTTCGGCAACGGCTCTCCGGGCGCACTGGTGCCGATCGCCGGCACCGACCCCGTGCTGGGAGCGTGGACCCACAGGGCGTTCGTGCCGGATCCTCTCGGTGCCGAGATGCCTCGGCTCGAAGCGGCGACCTACCTCGCCGTCGCGAACGCACGCGCCGCCCTCGCGGCCCTGGACAGCACAGCGCGCCAACTGCCCAATCCCACGCTGTTGCGCCTGCCCACCCTCCGGTGCGAGGCGCAGAGCACGTCAGCACTCGAGGGAACCTATGCGCCACTGAGCGACGTGCTCACGGCAGACGAGGACGCCCCCGCCACGGCGGAGCTCGTCGAAGTACTGAACTATGTGCGCATGGCGACTGCCGGGTTCGAGGCCATCGCGGCCGGACGGTCCCTCTCCGTACCTCTGCTGGGTGATCTGCAAGGCATCCTCATGCGCGGCACTCCCCTGCACTCCGTCTCCGGTCGCGTGCGTGACGGACAGGTGGTCATCGGTCGTCGCGAGGGGGCGGGCCTGCTCGGATTCCCGGTGCAGTCGGCCAGGTTCGTGCCTGCTCCGGCCGGTGTCGCTCTCGAGACAGGCATCCGTGATCTCGTCGACTGGATCCGCGCAGACCATGCCAGCCATATCGATCCGGTCGTCGCCGCGGCGATGTCGCACTACCAGTTCGAGACCCTGCATCCGTTCCGCGACGGAAACGGCCGTCTCGGACGGTTGCTCGTGGTGCTCCATCTGCAACTCTGCGGGATTCTCAGCGAGCCGACGCTCACCGTCTCGCCCTGGTTCGAGGCACGGCGTGCGACGTATTACGACCGTCTGCTCGAGGTCAGCACCGAAGGCAGGTGGGACGCTTTCGTGCGCTTCTTCGCCGAGGGCTTGCGCGCAGCCGCCGATCAGACGCGCAGCCAGATGATCGCTCTGGTCGGCGTGCAGGCGGAACTGAAGGAACGCGTGCGTGCGTCGTCACTGCGCGCAGACTCAGCGCATGCGCTCGTCGACCTCGCCGTCGCCAATCCCTCGTTCACCGTACGGAAGGTGGAGAACGCGCTCAACCTGTCGTACGGCCGGGCGAACAGCCTGGTCGCGCAGCTGGTCGACCTCGGCGTGCTCCGCCCGCTGGACCCGGATGCGTACAAGCGACGGTTCTTCGCGCCCCGGGTGCTGTCGGTGCTGACCGAGCCGGATGCCGCGAACAGCTAGTCGGCGGCGTGAACGCCTCAGCGACGATGTGCCGCTCTCGCGTCGGCCAGCCGCAAGGCGGCCGTGCGCAGGGTGACGGCCAGCGGGTTGCGGAAGTGGATCATGCGGGCAGAGTCGGCGGAGTCCTCCACCGCTCGGCGGGCGCGCGTCAGCATGGCGCTCTCGTAGGCGGCGACGACCTCACGCAGGCTTCCCGGCCGGTCGGCGCTCGCGTCGCGCAACCCCGCGGCGAGCAGGTGCGCGTCAGCGAGGGCGTTGTTGCCGCCGAGCCCGCGATACGGGGCCATGGCATGCGCGGCGTCGCCGAGCAGCGTCGCGCGCGCGCTGGTGAGCCATGGTGACTGCGCCCGGGGGAGCACGGCCGTGCGGAACATCAGCGGTTCGACCATCGCCGACGCCGGCGTGTCGGTGACGAGACCTCGCAGAACGGGATGCCAGCCCTCGTCGCGCATGTGCGCGATCGCTGTGGTGCGCAGCTGCGACATGCCGTGCACCGAGGTCGCCAGAGAGCGCCACTGGCGCGCGCGGTCGTCGTCGCCGAGTTGTTCGCGCCAGGAGAGGGCCCAGAGCACGGTGGCGCTGCCGTCGCCGCGCTCGCAGAACGAGACGAACAGGCTGTGACCGGCGGGCCCCAGGTAGTGCACGGCTCCGCGATGGTTGAGCGGGAACGCCGCGTCGCGCTCGGGCGTGCGATCGACGTGGCCGCCGACGCTCGTGATGCCGAGCGGGGTCGTCGTGGGCAGCGCTCGCGCACCCATTCCGGCCATGGCCTCGCGCACGCTCGATCCGACGCCGTCGGCACCGACCACGAGGTCTGCGTCGGCGGTGGTGCCGTCGCTGAATCTCAACTCCACGGCACCGGCATCCCCGTTCTCGTGCACGCCGGCGAGGCGCTTCCCCCAGCGGATGTCGATGCGTTCGGCGAGCAGGTCGCGCAGCCCGCCGCGCCGGCAGGTGATGGCGCCGGCGTCGCCTGCGAAGGTGAGCAGCCTGCGCATCCCGGCGGATGCGAACGAGAACTCCTGTGCGACGTCGCGCACGTGCACAGCGGCCAGTCGGGCGTAGTCCTGCTCGCGCAGCACCGCCTGCAGGGCACCGACACCCATGTCGTTCAAGGAGATGCGGTAGCCCTGCGCGCGACTGCTCGCACTGCTGTCCCGCTCGTACACCGTGACCTGGTGGTCGCCGCCGCTCAGACCCTGCGCGAGCGCGAGCCCGCCGAGCCCTGCACCGACGATGGCAATCCTCATCTCGTCTCCTCCGATCCGGGAAGACGATACGGATGCCGGGGCAGTCAGGGCTTGATGATTTCGGACCGATCGTCGCCTCGCCCCGACAGTTCCGTGGCGCTCGCGCCGACCAGGGTGCGCAGCTCTCGCGCCAGATGCGCCTGATCGGCGAAGCCCAGGTCGGCGGCGAGCCGGGATGCGGTCGCCTGCTCGTGCGCGAGTCGCTGCACGGCGGCCTGCGCGCGCACCACCCTGGCGAATCGCTTCGGACTCATGCCGACCCAGCGGTGGAAGAGCCGCCCGAGATGCCGGGCGGTCGTGAAGCTGCCGGCGGCGACGTCGGGGATCGATGCGGTGCCCCTGGTGGCGACCAGCGCGTGGACCGCGGCGGATACGCGCCGGTCGACGGGTGTCGCGCGGTGCCGTCCAGTCAGCTCAGGGTGCGCAAGCCGCTCACGGAAGAAGGCGTCGAGAAGCGCGCGTCGCGCTCGGTGCGTCGGCGAGGTTCTGAGCTGCTCGGCGAGGCGCGCAGCATCCGCGCCGATCCACTTCTCCAGCGGATCCCAGGTGGGGGGCAGCAGATCGCACTCTATGCCGAGCAGCGCCGCCGCCGCGGCGGGCCTCAGCGAGACGCCGAACAGGCGCACCGGGGTGTCGTGGCGGTAGGTCGCCGAGGCATCCCGTGGGCCGGTCAGCCATGGTCCGTCATCCTTCGGCTGCCCCGCGGCGGTCGACAGTGCGAAGGTGACATCGACGAGACCGTCCGCGACCGTGCGCACGGTCGCGGGTGCCCGCACGACCTCGACCGCCCAGTAGTACGCGACGTACGGGGTCAGCCGCGCGGGAGGCGACCAGCGGAGAAATCGGAGCGAGGGATCGGGAAGGACCGAAATGCCTGCGTCAGACATGCGAACACACTAGACCCGCATCCCGCCCGTGCGGACGGCTACGACGCCCGCCCGCCCGCACCCAGCAGCCCCAGCCGGTGCAGGCTCTGCGCCGAGGCGGCCACGGCCTCGACGCTCGTGCGCGGCGCCCAGCCCAGCATCCGGCGCGCCTTCTGCGCATCGACGACCCGCGGGGCGCCCAGGCCCGCGGCCACGGTGCGCAGGCTCGGGTTGAACCGGGCGGCGGTGCGCACGACCCAGTCGGGCACGGTGCGGGCGGGCAAGGATGCCGCCGCCTCGGGCACGGCCTGCGCTACGGCGTGTGCCATCTCGAGGTAGCTGATCGGGTCGCCGGCCACGGCGAGGAACCGCTCTCCGGCCGCCTGCGGCGCGGTCATCGCGCGCACGTGCAGGTCGGCGACGTCGCGCACGTCGACCACGCCGATGGCCGCGCGCGGCACGCGCCGCATGGTGCCGGAGGCCATGCTGCGCAGGAGCGCGAGCGAGGTGGACAGATCATCGTTGAGCGCCGGGCCGAGGATCGCCACGGGGTTGACGACCGCGAGTTCGATGCCGCCCTCGCCCTGCACGAACTCCCACGCGGCCCGCTCGGCGAGCGTCTTCGACATCGCGTAGGCCGAGACCCCCGGCGCGTCGGGGTCGGTCCAGTCGGCCTCGGTGAAGGCACCGACATGCTCGGGATGCCCGTAGCCCACCGCTGCGAACGACGAGGTGAGCACGACGCGCTCGACGCCGGCGGCGCGCGCAGCGCGCAGCACCCGCAGGCTGCCCTCGCGCGCAGGCTCGATCAGCTCGGCAGGGTCGGCGGGCTGGGTGGCGGGAAACGGGGATGCCACGTGCAGCGCGTAGCGCGCGCCGTCGGCGGCCTCGGCCCAGCCCTCGTCCTGGGCGAGGTCGGCCTCGACCACGTCGAGCTCGCCGTCGGCGCCCGCGGCCGTCACGGCGGCCCGCACCGCTGCCTCGCGGGCGCGCGTGCGCACCGTGGTGCGCACGCGATGCCCCTGCTGCAGCAGCGCGGCGATGCACCACGCGCCCACGAACCCGGTTCCCCCGGTCACCAGTACTGTGTCGGTCACGTGCCTCAGACTAGGCCTCGCCGCGACAAGTGCGCGCCCGCGCGACCCCGCAAGGATGCGGCCGAAACTCCTCGCAACCCGAGGCGGATGCCGCCGAGCCGGCCCGTACGTCGGCGAGGATGCCGCCGACCCGGCCCGAAC
>CAYLMS010000137.1:0-5097 GCA_964384455.1 uncultured Microbacterium sp.
AGCAGCACCGCCCCCCAGTTGGGGAAGTAGAAGAACGCGTACTGCACGGGCCACCACATCACCACGCCGAGTCCGGCGACGGTGAGCGCCGAGTAGAGCGCCCGCCGGTTGGACAGTCCGGTGGTCAACTGGGTGATCGCGACGGCGGCGCCGATGCCGATGATGCCGACCCACACGGGGCCGAGGTTCGGCGTGGTGAAGAAGTCCGTGACGTTCGTATAGATCAGGATGCCGGCCACGACGACGGCGGCGATCAGGAAGTTCAGGCTGAAGCGTTTGAGCTGGCCACCCATGGCGCTGGCCCAGATGAACCCGGCCACGAGCGCGATGATCGTGATCGCCAGCGGGGTGACGAACGGGGCTGCAAGGAAGTTGTTGAACGTGATCGCGACATTGAGCTTGAGCATCTGCCCGACCCAGAACGTCGGCAGGGCGAAGAACAGGAAGGCGACGAACGTCACCGAGTAGTCGAACCCGGTGTACTGGCGCAGCGCGGAGACCATCCCGATGGCGACGCCGATGAAGATGGCGAGCACCGTGGCCACGGTGACCAGTTGCAGTGTCGACCACATCGATTGACCCAGCAGCGTGTTCACCGACAGACCGCTGATCGTGGTGCCGAGGTCGCCGTGGACGACGCCGCCCAGCCAGAGGAAGTAGCGCAACGGCGGCGGCACATTCAGATCGAGCAGCCGGATCCTGGCTTCGATCAACTGCTGCTTATTCGGCGCGGTGGATCCACGCAGGTCCTCGAGCGGATCGCCCGACACAGCTGACATGACATACACCATGTAGCTGGCCGCGAAGATCACGAGGACGGCGATGAGCAGCCGACGAAGAATATAGCTCCACATGCGGCCGGTGTCCCTTCGTTGGGTCTGCGCGCAATCGTAGGCCTTGTGGGCCGCACGCGCATCGATCGGTCATGGAAAGGGGTGCCGGGGGTGAACCCGGCACCCCTTTCAGGGTCGTGCCTGCGTGACTACTGGCTCGCGGACTTGGCGCCCACCGGCGTCCAGGCCCAGAAGTTCCAGAAGTACTGCGGCGTCAGCGGCATCGCCGTGACCCCCGTGACCTTCGACTTGTCCCAGGCGGTGATGCCGGGGAACTGGAAGATCGGAATCGACCAGTACTGCGCACCCATCGCCTTCTCGGCGTCGACGAGCATGCCGTTCGCCGTGGCCGGGTCGGTCTCGACGTTGATCTTCTTGAAGATCCCGTCGACATCCGAGTTCGACCAGCCGTAGTAGTTGTTCGCGCCGCCGGTGATGTAGTTGGCAGCGTTCTGGGTCACACCCGTGTTGTTGAGGATCCAGGCGAACAGGGCGACGTCGTACGACGTCGGCTTGCTGCTCAGGTCGCTCGACCAGGTGGTGGACGAAGCGTTCACCAGGGTGATGCCCGCCTGGGCGGCGACCGGCTGCCACAGCTGGAACTCCTGGTTGCGGCGCACGTTCTTCTGGCTGAAGAGCACGCGCACGCTCACCGGCGAGGTGATGCCGGCGTCGGCGAGCACCTTCTTGGCGCCGGCCGGATCGGGCTGCTCGTAGTTCTTGTAGCCGTTGACCGCAACGGCCTTGTCAGCACCAGGCGCGCCGGGCATGAACACCAGCGTGTTCATCACCTGAGCGTTCTCCTGCAGCGGCTTGATCAGCTTGTCGATGATCTCCTGACGCGGGATGGTCATGAACAGCGCCTTGCGCACGGCCAGAGCCTTCGCGGCGTCGCCGCCGTAGGTCTTCGGGTCGAACGGGCCGCCGTTGGTGACCTGCAGGTCGATGTGCTCGAACGACGACTCGGGCGCGGCCGCGTAGTCGACGTTCGGGATGCCGGCCTTCAGCGCCGCCGCGATGTCAGCGGTCGGCTGACCCGAAGCGATCTGGAGGTCGCCGTTCTGCAGCGCCGTGAGCTGCGCCTGCGAGTCGGGCACGGCACGCACCGTGATCTTCTCGAACTTCGGCGACGGGCCCCAGGTGTAGTCCTTGTTGGCGGTCAGCGTGACGTACTCGTTCGCCTTCATGTCGGTGATCGTGTACGCGTAGTTCGACAGCAGCGCCGGCGAGGACGCACCGCCCTTGGGCATCGTGTTGAAGGTGTACGCGGTGTTCCACGCCTTCGACACCGGGCCGAGGAACGTGTAGTCCTTGGTCTGGATCGCCTTGATCAGGTCGGCGGCGGCCTTCTTGTGGCCGTCGGCGCCCTTGTACTTGCCCGGGTAGGCGAGCTCGACGGTGCCGTGGCCCGACACGCCGACCGGGCTGATCAGGTTCCAGTCCGCATACGGCTTGTCATACACGACCGTCATGGTGCGGTTGTCGTCCGACAGGGTCGGGGTCTTGGACACGAGGTCGAACGCCAGGCCCTCGGCGGCCCCGCCGTTCCAGAACGTGCCGGTCTGGCTGGTGACCGCGCCGGTGTCCTGGTCGGTCTGTGCCTTGCCGTTCTGGACGTGAGTGGTCTGGTCGGCCCAGTAGAGCAGCATGTCGGCGGCATCCACGGGCTGGCCGTCCGACCACTTCACGCCCTCCTTGATGGTGTACTTCACCGTCAGCGGGTCGTCCTTGACCTTCGTCATGGTGCCGAAGTCGGTGTTCATCACCAGCTGCGACTTGTCGTTGTAGTAGGAGAACCCGTCCTGAGCCATGTACGCCACCTGCGCGTTGTACAGGCTGTTCAGGTCGACGGCCGCGGTGTTGTAGCCGCTGAAGACGTCGTTCATGGCCACCGTGATCTTGGTGCCTTTCACGACCTCGGACGCGCGCGGTGGGGTGCACGCGCTCAACGCCAGCGCGCCGACGGCGACGAGCGCCCCGGCAGCAATAAAGCGCTTGTACTTCAAGGTTCCTCCTGTGCAAGGGTTGAAGCGTCCAGGCCACGCATGACCGAGACATCGATACGGCTCAGTCAATCACGCGTGCCGCAATGGTCAAGGCATCACTGTCAAAACGTTACAGAGGCTTAACTCGATTGCCCGATGATGTGGCATTCTGACAAGGTGATCGGCGTGTCGGACCAGCCGGACCGTTACGGGTCCACAATCACGTCGTCGCGGGCGCGGCTGTGGTGGGAAGTCGCGCTGGTGCTGGCCGTCTCCACCGGCCAGTCCGCACTGTATTCGGTGCTCGCGCTCGTGCGGTCGCTGATCGCGGCGGCGCGCACCGGCACCTCGCTCGGTCAGCAGCAGACCCAGCTCAATCCGCAGCAGTCCGATCAGGCGCTGTGGGACATCGTCTACCAACTGCTCGACATCGCGTTCACGCTCGCGCTGGTAGGTCTCGTGCTGTATCTGCTGTGGGATGTCGGCACCAGCGCCTTCCGGCGCATCGGGCTGGATCTGCGCCGGCCCGGCCGCGACCTCGGGGCCGGGGTGCTGCTCGCGCTCGTGATCGGCGTTCCCGGGCTCGGGCTGTACGCCGCGGGCAGGCTGCTCGGGATCACCGTGAACGTGCAGGCATCCCCGCTCGATCCGCACTGGTGGACCATCCCGCTGCTCGTGCTCAGCGCCGTGCGCGCGGGGCTGTTCGAGGAGACGATCATGATCGGCTACCTCTTCACAAGGCTGCGCCAGTTGGGCTGGGGATGGTGGTGGATCATCCTGGCCTCGGCCGGGCTACGCGGGCTTTATCACGCCTACCAGGGCTTCGGGCCGATTCTCGGCAACTTCGTCATGGGCGTGGTCTTCGGCTGGTGCTATCGCCGCTGGGGCAGGGTGATGCCGCTGGTGATCGCCCATTCGATCCTCGACATCGTGTCGTTCGTGGGCTATCCCCTGGCCGCCGCGTGGTGGCCCCACCTGTTCACCCTCCCCGCGCTGCCCACGCCCACCGCCACCCCGTCTGCGTCCGCGTCCTGACGCCCTGACGCCCCCTCCCCCCCTCCCCCCCTCCCCCCGCCCACACGCCCCCGGCGCGCCGAAACGCCCCGCAGTGCGGGCAGCGTCGGCGCACACCGGGCGGTTCGGCGCGCGCGGCGTCTGCACAGGTGGCGCTGCGGCGCGGGTTGTGCACCGTTCGTGCCGGAGCGGGGCGCGCGCGGGCGTGCGCCGGGCAGGGTCGCGGGATGACTCGGATCATCGCAAGCCCGACCCCGCTCATCGCGCCAAGGCATCACCACGGGTTGGTCCGCGCCGATCGCGACCCGCTGCTCATGCGGGTGAGGCCCGGCGTCTACACTCCGGCGACGGCGTGGCATCAGCTGGCGCCGTGGGAACGCTACCTCGCTCGCGTGCATGCGGTGGGCCTTACCTGGGCCGAGCCGGTGTTCTGCCTCGAATCGGCTGCCGCACTGCTGGGGATGCCGCTGTTCGGCGAACCGTGCTTCGTGCATGTGCTCGGCGACGGCGGCATGGGGACGCGCAAGGGCGATGTCGCCATCCATGTGCCGGCCGACGGAAGGCGCGTGCATGCGGCATCCGGACTGCGCATGGCGACCCTCGAGGAGACCACCGTCGACCTGTGCCGAGTGCTGCCCCCCGCCTTCGCGCTGGCGGTCGCCGACTGGGCTCGACGGGCGGGAGCTGTACACGACCTCGCCGAGCACGGCCGTGCACAGCAGAACCGGCGCGGCCTGCGCCGACTCGCGTGGGTGCAGGCGCGGGCGACCCCGGTCACCGAGTCTCCGGGCGAGTCGGTCAGCCGTGCCGTGATCGAATGGCTCGGCTTCGAGCCGCCCGAACTACAGGTCGTGTTCCACTTCGACGCGCACGAAGACCGGACCGACTTCTTCTGGCGGCGGCTGCGGATCGTCGGCGAATCCGACGGCTACGGCAAGTACGACGCCACGGATGCGGCGGCCACCCGATCGCGCCTGGTCGCGGAGAAACGCCGCGAGGACAGGCTGCGGCGCCATCTGGGCGGCTTCGCGCGCTGGGACTGGGCAGACGCGATGCAGGCACGGCCGCTGGAGCGCGCGCTGCGCGCGGCCGGCCTCGCGCCGCAGCATCCGGCCCAACCCGCACTGCTGGCGACGCTGCGCCGCAACGCCCGCTCACTGCCCGCCGCCCCGCGAATCGGCCCGTCCGCGCCGAAACTCCCTGCGGCGCGGGGTGTGCTGTCTCAGGACATTCTGGACGTTCGTGTCTCAGGACATAGTGGACAG
>CAYLMS010000138.1:0-5059 GCA_964384455.1 uncultured Microbacterium sp.
CGAAGGAGTATGCGCCGCCGACGTCGGCCATCGCCGTCACGGGCAGCTCCGCCGGCGTCTTCAGCGCCCCGTTGCGTCCGATCCCGCCGTACTTGTCGGTGGCGTCGCCCAGGCCCGCACCCACTTGTCCGGCCAGCCGCGACGCGATCGGGTACGCGAGGCCGACCGCCCTGTCGTTGCTGGAGAACGTCACCAGGATGGGTCCGGGGGTGCGGCCGGGCACCTGGCAGAACACGCCGTCAGCCCCCGCGCCGTCCCAGTTCATCGCCATTCCGTACTGGCTGTATGCGGCCTGCAGCAGGTTCAGCGACGACACCGGCGCACTCGTGACCAGTGCGGCAGCGGTGACCGCGCGGCCGCCGAAGGAATGGCCGACGAGGCTCAACCGCACCGCGGGCACGGCGGTGTGCAGCGCCGCCAGCAGGGTCGCGATGCCCTGCTCGCCTACGACGCCGGCGCGCTGCTTCATCGTGTAGTAGGTAAACACGTTGAGCACCATGCAGGCCTTGCCGAGCATGCTGCCCAGGTCGAATCCGGCACCGCCGCCCTGTGCCGCACCGGTGCCGAGCAGCCCACCGCCCGCGCCCGCCGCCTCGAACACGGTCTCGGCGTCGGCGGTGGCCAGTGCGGCCGGGGCGGAGTCGGGGTCGGCCTCGTCGACCGCACCCACCGGCAGCACGCCGCGCAGCAGGGCCACGAACGACGCGCGCGCCGTAGGAGATCCGTCCAGCTGCGGGGCGAGTGCCAGCAGCCGCGTGCGCAGCGTGGGGTCATCGACCTGCAGCGCGATCAGCGCGTCGAGCGCGTCCGCGGGATCGGCGAGGCCCGCCCCGCCGCCCTGGGCGGGCTCGGGCGGGGTCCATTGGATGGAGGGCCAGATCACGCCCACCACGGCGAACGTGCGCCCCGCCGCACGGGCCACCTTCGGCTGCACCGCCACCAGCGACGACACCAGGGCGGTATACAGCGCGCGCGCCTGGTCGGGAGTGTTGTTCCAGCCGTGGGTCAGTACCAGCACGTCGGTCGCCCCGGCGGTGCGGATCGCGTCGGCCGCAGCGCCGACCTGACCGGGCGTGACCAGGGCGCCGTCCGCGTCGAACTCGACCTCCGCGTAGGGCAGCTCCATCACGCTCTCCTCTCACACCGACTGGATGGCGCGCATCGCATCGACGAGCCCCGCGCCCTGGAACACGGCCTCCCGGCCGAGATCGCTGGCCGAGGCCATCAGGATGCGCTTGACGTCGTCGGGTCGTCCGATGAACTCCCTGTGCACCGAGAGGAAGGCGGCCGCCACTCCTGATACATGCGGCGCCGACATCGAGGTGCCCGAATCCTCCACGTACTCGATGTCGTCCGCGTTCTCGCCGTGCCCGAGCTGCACGCTCGCGCGCGCCTTGTCGAGCAGCGCCCCCGCGCCCGCGCTGACGATGCGCTCGCCCGGTGCGACGAGGTCGGGCTTGAGCCGGCCGTCGCCGGTGGGACCCTTCGACGAGAAGTACGAGACGCCGGTGGTGTGCGGCGCGACCGACGTGGAGCCCACGGTGATCGCGCGCTGCGCATTGCCCGGATCGTTGATGGTCATGCCGAAGGGCAGGCTCATCTGCTGCTGCGAGGCATCCAGGGCGGCGCCGTACCCGGTGTTGCCCGCCGACACCACCATGCACACGCCGTTGGCGACGAGCCGGTCCACCTCGCGGCACACCGGGGAGAGGCCGGTCGCGAACCAGGACGGGTCGAACGGGTAGCCCAACGACAGGTTCACCCCGTGCACGGCGAGGTCGCGGCCGTCGCGATTGAGCTGCTGGATGTAGTCGAGCGCGGCGAGCAGCGACGCGAGGTCGCCGCTGCGATCGTCGCGCAGCACCTTGATCGGCAGGATCTTCGTGCGCGGGGCCATGCCTGCGATGTGCGGCAGTGCGATGCGCTGCACTCCGGTGTCGCCGTCGGCGGTGCGGTACCAGCCGGCGGCGTAGATGTGCGTGCGCGCGGTGGCGGTCTGGCCGCCGGCGATGATCCCCGCGACGTGCGTGCCGTGACCGTTCGCGTCCTGCGTCGCCGCGGAGTCGGGCACGCCTGCCACGAAGCTGCGCGGCACCAAGCGGGCGGGCAGGCCGAGCGTGTCGTAGGTGGCGAAATGCGGATGCGTCGCATCCACGCCGGTGTCGAGCACAGCCCAGACGATGCCCTCGCCCGTCGCGTCGAACGCCCGCACCGCGGCATCCGACTTCGTGGTCACGACGCTGCGGTGAATGGTCGCGCGCACCTCGAAGTTCGGCCAGATGCGCGATACGAAGCTGCGCGGTGCCGTGCGCGCCTCCGTGCGCCCGCCGGCGACTCGGCCTCCCTTGTCCGTATCCGCGCGTACCAGGGCCAGGATCTGGGCGGCGGTCATCGCCGTCATCACATAACCGCCGGCCGACCAGGCCGGCGCGCCCTGCGCCGCCTCGCCCACCATCGCGTTCAGCGTGGCGAGCACGTCGGCGGTGGGCAGCGCGCTGTCGGTGCGCAGCTCGATCACGATGCCGATCACGTCGTCCGCGCCGGCGGCAGCCATCCGCTCGGCCAGCGGCCGGGTGATCACGGAGTCGGTGACCAGCGACGCCGTGCGCGGCATGTCGGGCAGCGCGAAGGCAGTCGCACCCGATCGCGGATCGCCGACCGCGAACTCGCGGGGCAGTGCAGGCAGTTCCTCGTGCGCGACCATGCGCACCCGCCTTTCTCCGACTCAGACGAAGAGGTTGGCCCGTTCCAGATCTTCGGCGAAGTCGACCTCGACCGCATACAGGTCGGAGATGTCGAGCGGCGCGAGCCGCAGCCCGTCCTCGGCGATGGCGAGCTCCAGGCCGCGCTCGAAATAGTCCTGATCGTCCACGCGATGCAGCTGGCGCACGAACGCCCGCTTGTCGCGTGCGGCGATGTAGTTGATGCCGACGGCCTCGCCGATCCCACCCCGCACGGTCTTGGACAGCTGGGCGATGGCGCCGGCGTCGTCGACCGTGTACTTCACCTCTTCGTCGCTGACCTTGGACGTATTCACCGTGACGAAGGACTGATCGCGCTCGATGAGCGCGAGGGCGCGGCCCAGCACGCGCGGGTCGAAGACGACGTCGCCGTTCATCCACAGTACGGAGCCACGGCCGGTGGCGACCAGCGCGCGCAGCAGGCTCTTCGACGTGTTGGTCTGGTCGTAACGGTCGTTGTAGACGTACTCCGAGTCGGGGAACGCTTCGACGATGGTCTCCGCACGGTAGCCGACGACCGTCGTGATGCGCGCCTCGCGCCCGAACGCCGCCCGGATGTTGTCGTGCTGCTGCTGCATGATGCTGCGCCCGTCGCCGAGCTCGGTCAGCGGCTTGGGCAGGCTGCGGCCCAGCCGCGAGCCCATGCCGGCGGCGAGGATGACGGTGTGCAGAGTCACGGTGATGCTCCTGGGGGTGCGGGGAATTCGCGCGGACGTCACCGCGCGGACACTCCCTCGTGCCTGGCCCATGGTAGCGGACGCGGCTGGGAAAGTCCGGCAGGGCGGCGGCCGGTCTTGCTAGTTTGGATCGATGGACGCTGCGCGCAAGCCCCCCGCGCGCAAGCCTCCGAGGGTGAAGAAGCCGCCGGCTCCGCCGCCTCCACCTCCGCCGCCGCCCGCGCTCATCGTGCGCGGCCTCGAGAAGTCGTTCCAGGGCGTGCGCGCCGTCGACGGCATCGATCTCACCGTCCCTGAGGGCACGTTCTACGGCCTGGTCGGTCCGAACGGCGCGGGCAAGACCACGACGCTGTCGATGATCGCGGGCCTGCTGCGGCCGGATGCCGGCACCATCGCGGCGTCCGGGTCGATCGGCGTGCTGCCCGACCGGCTGCGCACGTTCGACCGCCTCACCGGCCGGCAGCTGCTGTTCTACTACGGCGTGCTGCGGGGCCTGCCTGCGGCCGTCGTCGAGTCACGCACGGCCGACCTGGCGCGGGCCTTCGACCTGGCGGGCGACCTCGGCCGCCTCGTGGGCGACTACTCCGCCGGCATGACCCGCAAGCTGATGCTGGCGGGTGCGATGATCCACTCGCCGCGACTGCTCGTGCTCGACGAGCCCTTCGAGGCGCTCGATCCGGTGTCGACGGCCATGATCCTCGACATCCTCGGCGCATTCGTGTCGCGCGGCGGCACGGTGCTGCTGTCGGGGCACGGGATGGCGCTGGTCGAGCGCGTATGCGCGCGCGTGGCCGTGCTGGTGGCGGGTCGGCTGCTCGCCGAGGGTCCGGTCGACCAGGTGCGCGGCGAGCTCACGCTGGAGCAGCGTCTGATCGAACTGGCCGGCGGAGTGGCCGATGTGGGAGGGCTGGAGTGGCTGCACTCCTCTTCCGGCTGAGGCTGCAGTTGCTGCTCGGCGCGCTGCGCGGCGATCCGCGTGCGCGCACGGGCGTGCTCGTGCGGCTTGCGCTGCTGATCATGGCGGTCTGCGCCGCGTGCTGGGCGCTGCTTGCGCTGCGCGCCGCCTCCGGGGATGTGGCCGTGACCACGGTCACGCTGGCCGGTGCGGCGCTGACGGCGGGCGCCTTGTTCGCGCCGCTCGCCGGCGGCGCGCAGGATCCGCTCGATCCGCGGCGATTCGCGGTGTTCGGGCTCGAGCCGCAGCCGCTGACGCACGCCCTCGCGCTGGCGGGACTGGCGAGCCCCGCCACGCCCGCGCTGCTCGCAGTGCTCAGCTGTGCGACCGTGCTGTGGGCCGAGCACGGCGTGCCGATCGCTCTCGGCATCGCGGCGGCGCTCGTCGCGGTGGTGACCTGCCTGCTCGCGCAGCGATTGGGCGTGCTGGTGTCTGCCGTGTTCCTGCGCGAGCGCCGCTCGCGCGAGCTGTCGACGCTGCTGACGGCGGCTCTGCTGGTCGTGGTCATCCCCGCGGGGGTCTTCCTCTCCTCGCTCGACTGGAATACCGGCGTGCCCTCCCAGTTGCACGAGGCGGCACGCGTGCTGGCGCTGACTCCGTTCGGCGCGGCCTTCGCGATCCCGGCGGCGGTGGCCGACGGCGATCCGGTGCTGCAGCTGGGTCCCGAACGCGTGCGCCGCCGGTGC
>CAYLMS010000139.1:0-5053 GCA_964384455.1 uncultured Microbacterium sp.
GGTCGCTGGGGGCGCTGCAGACACGCGGCAAGAAGACGTCGTACTCGAAGGACCGCTACTTCCAGGCCGACGTGCCCACCGACGACAAGCTCATCGCCGAGGGGATCGAAGGCCAGGTGGCCTACCGCGGGCCGGTGGCGGCCGTGGCCTACCAGCTCGTCGGGGGGCTGCGGCAGTCGATGTTCTACGTCGGCGCCCGCACGATCTACGAGCTCAAGGAGCGGGGGCGATTCGTGCGCATCACCCCCGCCGGACTGAAGGAGTCCCACCCGCACGACGTGCAGATCGTGGTCGAGGCGCCTAACTACAAGCACTGATCCGGGCTCAGGCAGGCACCGCCTGCTGATCGACCGGTGCGGACCCGGTCGCGGAGCGCCCCGCGGGCAGCCAGAGCGCGCCGATCGCCGTGACCAGCAGCACCGCGGCACCGACTACCACGGCCGGAGCGGCCGCGTGCACGTACAGCGTGGGCTGCAGCTTGCCGCCTTCCCCCAGGAAGATCGCGGTCATCACGGCGGTGCCCAGGGCGATCCCGATCTCGCGCACCGTCGAGTTGACGCCAGACGCCTTCGCGTGGTCGACGGCGGCGAGGGTGGCCAGCAGCGCCGTCGCCGACGGGGCGAACACGAGGCCCATGCCGACGCCGGCCATGAGGAACGGTGCGACCATCTGCGCATACGGGGTGCTGGTCGACATGGTCGCGGCGAGCCAGCCGAGCGCGCCCGCCTGCAGCAGCAGCCCGGTGACCATCAGGATGCGGGTGCCCACGCGCGGCGCGATGAGCCCCGCCAGCGGGGCCACGAACATCGGCGCGATCGTCCACGGCGTGGTGCGCAGCGCAGCCTCCAGCGGGGTGGCGCCCTGCACGACCTGCATGTACTGGATCAGGATGAACACCGCGCCGAAGGTGCCGAAGCTGAAGCCGAAGCCGACGAGGTTGGTGACCGAGAACGACCGGTCGCGAAACAGTCGCAGCGGCACGATCGGGGCCGTCGACCGCCACTGCCATCCCAGGAACGCCAGCAGCAGCATCCCGCCCGCGACGAGCTCGGCGACCACCCCGAACGAGCTCCAGCCGTCGTCGTTGCCGCGCACGATCGCGTGCACCAGCGCCAGCACGCTGCCGCCCACCAGCACCACGCCGAGCACATCGATGCGCTGACGCGCGCCGAAGTCGTTGCGCAGGGCGAACAACGCCAGCGGGATGGCGACCAGCGCGACCGGCACGTTGATCCAGAAGATCGCCTGCCAGTCCCAGCCCTGCATCACCGCGCCGCCGACGAGCGGTCCGGTCGCCACGCCGAGGCCGGCGACCCCACCCCACAGCCCGATCGCAAGCGGGCGGCGCGCCGCAGGCACGGCGCCGGTGATCAGCGCGAGCGACAGCGGCATCACCCCCGCGGCGCCGAGCCCCTGTGTCGCCCGCGCGGCGATGAGCTGGGTCGGGTCGGTGCTGAGCGCGGCGAGCACCGAGCCCGCGCCGAACACGGCGATGCCGATGAGGAAGACGGTGCGCCGGCCGAACCGGTCGCCGAGCGCGGAGGCCAGCAGGATCGCGCCGGCGAAGGTGAGCGTGTACGCATTCACGAACCATTGCAGCTGCTCGACGCTGGCGCCGAGCTTGACATGCAGCACGGGCAGGGCGTTGGTCATCACCAGGTTGTCGAGCGTGGCCATGAACATCGGCAGGGATGCCGCCGCGACCACCAGTGCGAACGGGCGGACGCGTGCACCTCGATGGGCGACGGGCGGTGGCGGACTGGAGAGCAGCGCAGAGGTCATGGTGGTCCGATCGTTGAGTTGTAATCGAATGATTACTAAATGCAGGAGCCAATTTAGTAATCGACTGATAACATGTCAAGCGTGAGTCAGCCGGCATCCGCGACGACCAGGAGACTGTCGTCCGACGAGCGCCGCGAGCAGATCCTCACCGCGGCGCTGGCGGTGTTCGGTGCCCGCGGCTACGTCGGGTCGACCACCGACGACGTCGCCAGAGCGGCAGGCGTCAGCCAGCCCTACGTGGTGCGGCTGTTCGGGTCGAAGGAGAGCCTGTTCCTGGCGGCGCTGTACGAGGCGATCGACGAGCTGATGCGCAGCTTCCGCCTCGCGCTGGCGCGCGACGACGGCACGTCTGCGGAGGAGCGCATCGGCACCGCGTACGTGCAGCTGCTCAGCATCCGCGGGCTGCACCAGACGATGTCGCACGCCTACCTGCTGGGCAGCCACCCGGTGATCGGGCCCGCCGCGCGGCGCGGTTTCGCGCAGGTGTGGCGGTTCTTCCGCGACGAGGCCGGCTTCGACGCCGACCGGGCTCGCGCGTTCCTCGCCGAGGGGATGCTGATCAGCACGATGATCGGCCTGCGCCTGGTCGACGACTACGGCGACGACGAAGCGGTGGCCGAGATCTTCCGCTCCTGCTTCCCGACGGCCCTGCCCGACGTGCTCGACATCGTGCCGCGCGGCTCCGACCCCTGGTGACCCGCCCCTGAGCGGCGGCTGGTAGTCTGGTCGGCTCCCCGCTGCGGGGGCGGGAGGGCGAGTGCCGTGGGCTACATCGAGGTGGCATCCGTGTCGTGGGCGCTGCCGGACGGGCGGCCCCTGCTCGACGACGTGTCGTTCCGCGTCTCGGAAGGCTCGACGACGGCACTCATCGGTGCGAACGGCGCAGGCAAGACGACCCTGCTGCGCATGATCGCCGGTGACCAGGCTCCCGACGCAGGGGTGGTGTCGATCGACGGTGGCCTGGGCGTGATGCGCCAGTTCGTCGGCCACGGCGGGGCGAGCGAGACCGTGCACGAACTGCTCGTGTCGGTCGCCCCCGATCGCGTGCGCGATGCCGCGCTCGGCCTCGAGGCGGCGGAAGCCGCGATCATCGAGCGCGACGCGATCGACACCCAGCTGCGGTACGCCACGGCGCTGGCCGACTACGCCGATGCGGGCGGCTACGAGCACGAGACGGTGTGGGATGCCTGCACCGTGGCTGCGCTCGGGGTGCCGTACGAGCGGGCACGGTTCCGCGAGCTGCAGACGCTGTCCGGCGGCGAGCAGAAGCGGCTCGCGCTGGAGGCGCTGCTGCGCGGACCCGACGAGGTGCTACTGCTGGACGAGCCGGACAACTACCTCGACGTGCCCGCCAAGCGCTGGCTGGAAGAGCAACTGCGCACCACGCCCAAGACGGTGCTGCTGGTCTCGCACGACCGCGAGCTGCTCGCGCGCGCCGCCGACCGCATCGTCACTCTCGAAGCAGGCGGCGCGGGCAGCACGGCGTGGGTGCACGGCGACGGCTTCCGCAGTTATCACGAGGCGCGCGAGCACAGGATGTCGCGACTCGACGAACTGCGACGGCGCTGGGACGAGCAGCACGCGAAGCTCAAGGCATTGGTCGCGATGCTGCGGGTGAAGGCCACCGCCAGCGACGGGTTCGCCTCGCGCTACCAGGCGGCCCAGACGCGGCTGAGCAGGTTCGAGCAGGCCGGCCCGCCCCTGGAGCGCCCCCGTGAGCAGCAGCTGCAACTGCGGCTGCGCGGCGCGCGCACCGGCAAGCGTGTCGTGGTCGCCGAGCGATTGGAGCTCACGGGGCTGATGCGGCCGTTCGACCTCGAGGTGTGGTTCGGCGACCGTGTGGCGGTGCTCGGCTCCAACGGGTCAGGAAAGTCGCACTTCCTGCGGCTGCTGGCCCGGGGCGGCACCGACCCCGACGCCCTGCTCGGCCATGCGACGACGGTCGGCGCGGCGATGCAGCCCGTGTCGCACACCGGTCGCGCCGTGCTCGGGGCTCGGGTGGTTCCGGGGTGGTTCGCGCAGACGCACCGGCATCCCGAGTTCGCAGCCCGCACCCTGCTCGACATCCTGCATCGCGGTGACGCGGAGCGGCCAGGCATGCCGCGGGATGCCGCGAGCTCGGCGCTGGACCGCTACGGTCTCGTGGCTCAGGCCGAGCAGTCGTACGACACGCTCTCGGGCGGTCAGCAGGCGCGACTGCAGATTCTGCTGCTGGAGCTGTCGGGTGTGTCCCTGCTGCTGCTCGACGAGCCGACGGACAACCTCGACCTCGCCTCGGCCGAGGCGCTCGAACTCGCCCTCGACCGCTTCGAGGGCACGGTGCTCGCGGTCACGCACGACCGCTGGTTCGCGCGCTCGTTCGACCGGTACCTGGTGTTCGGCGCGGATGGGCGCGTGTACGAGTCGGACGAGCCGGTGTGGGACGAGGCCCGCGTCGCGCGGACGCACTGATCGCACCAGCATCCCGCCGCGTGGCCGCACGCACTGGCCCGGGTAGGCTGGGCGGGTGAGCATGGAGCTGGAGCTCGGCCGGGCGAAGCGGGCGCGCCGCGCATACACGTTCGACGACATCGCGGTGGTGCCCTCGCGGCGCACGCGCAACCCCGAGGACGTCTCGACCGCCTGGACGATCGACGCGTTCGCATTCGACATCCCCGTGCTCGGCGCACCGATGGACTCGGTGATCAGCCCTGACACGGCGATCGCGCTGGGCCGGCTCGGCGGGCTCGGGGTGCTCGACCTCGAAGGCCTGTGGACGCGCTACGACGATCCCGAGCCGCTGCTCGCCGAGATCGCCGGTCTCGACGCCGCCGAGGCCACCACCCGCATGCAGCAGCTCTACGCCGAGCCGATCAAGCCCGAGCTGGTCAGCCAGCGGCTCGCCGAGATCCGCGCCGCGGGTGTCACCGTCGCCGGCGCGCTCACGCCGCAGCGCACGCAGCAGCTGTACGAGACCGTGGTCGCCGCGGGCGTCGACCTGTTCGTCATCCGCGGCACCACGGTCTCGGCCGAGCACGTGTCGTCGGTCGACCAACCGCTGAACCTCAAGCGCTTCATCTACGACCTCGACGTGCCGGTCATCGTCGGCGGGGCGGCCACCTACACGGCCGCGCTGCACCTCATGCGCACGGGCGCTGCGGGAGTGCTGGTCGGCTTCGGCGGCGGCGCCGCCTCGACCACGCGCGCGACGCTCGGACTGCACGCCCCGATGGCCACGGCCGTCGCCGACGTCGCCGGCGCGCGCCGCGCCTACCTCGACGAGTCGGGCGGC
>CAYLMS010000140.1:0-4973 GCA_964384455.1 uncultured Microbacterium sp.
TGGCGGCGAGCGGCACGGTGGCCTCCGCCGGGGCGACCCTGGCCGAGACCGGCGTCGACCCCGTTCCCGCGCTCGCCGCGGGCGGCGCGCTCGTGCTCGCGGGTGCCGGCCTGCTCACCGGGCGCGGAGTGCGGGCTCGGCGTGCAGGGGTCCGCGACAGCAACTGACCGAAGGTGGCTCCCGCCTGTCATGATGGATTCACCTCCGGTCGCCGGTGGATGCTTCCACCGGGCCGGAGCATTCATTCCGCATCGATGAGGGAGAAGCCGTGACCGACGCGCGCGAGCAAGACATCGCCGCCATTCAGACCGTGCTCGCCGACTCCTATCGGGCGTGGGTCGCCGGCGACGCCGATGCCATGGTGGCCGACTATCGCGCCGATGCGACCGCCATCATCCCCGGTTCGCTCCGCGACGGTCGCGGAGTCATCCGCGACAGCATGGATGCCGCCTTCGCCGGCCCGCTGCGCGGCACGAGCACGTGGAACGAGCAGCGCAGCGTGCGCTTCCTGGGTGAGGATGTCGCGATCGTGATCAGCGAGACGGGCATCCTGTTCCCCGGCGAGACCGCGGTGCCCGAGAACCGTCGGGCGAACGCCACGTGGGTGCTGCACCGGCAGGATGCTGGCTGGAAGATCGCCGCCTATCACAACAGCCCGGCCCACGCCTGACGGCGGCCGCAGCGCCAGGCGGGCACCGCGCGGCGACTACCCGACGAACGCGGCGCCGTTCCAGACCGCGTCGAGGCGCGTGGCGTAGGCGCTCTCGGCCACCTGATCCGCCGTCCACAGCAGGGCGAGCTCGTCGCCGAGCCGGCTCGCACCGGGCAGCAGGCCCGCAAGCGCAGTCAGCCGCGCCCAGGTGTAGTCGCCGCGGCCGGTCGGCGCTGCGGCGATGGGCTGCGCGCGGAACGGCGTGGACGCCAGGGCCGTGTCGATCGGCAGCAGGCTCGTCGCACCGATCGCCGTCTCCACGAAAGCGTTGCCGATCGTGTCCCACTTGAGCCCCACCCAGTCGAGCTTGGGCGCGCCGGCGGTGCCGTCGGCGACGCGGTAGTCGGGGGTCAGGTCGGTGCTCGCCCGCCCCAGCACGAACGGGTCGGTGGATGCCAGGCCGGCACTCGGGGTATCCGCAGGTGCCGCATCGGCTCAGCGCCTGCCGCGCAGATACATGAAGAGCGCAGCCACGAAGACTGCCGCAGAGAACAGTGGTGGTACAGGCGACCCCATGCCAGCGGTGATGAGGAGGAATGCCGCGACGAGCATCACGACGAACCATGTCGTCGATGCTCGAGGCTTCGCCTTGTCATCGCTCATCGCTCCGATGTTATCTCCGTGTGCAGTTGGCAGTGCTTCGAAGTTCCGACGCTCGACGCGCCCGCCGGATGCGGCGCGACCAGCGCTGCATTGCGCGTATGCGGCGGTGTGGGTGCGCGTGCTCGACCGGGTAGCTTCGCAGCGAGCGAGGAGCCCGATGACCACTGCAGTCCCCCGCCGCTCGTGCGGCCCCGCAGGCCTGAGCCTGCCCGCGCTGGCGCTCGGCTCGTTCCACACGTGGGAACGCGCGGTGTTCGAAGACGCCGTGGTGCTGCTGCGGCACGCCGCCGACGCCGGCGCGCTGATGTTCGACGTCGCGGTGTACCGGCACGACTTCATGGGGCAAGGCGCCGCCGACCACGACTCGCCGACCGACCTGATCTTGGCGCGGGCGCTGCAGGTCGCCGGCATCCGGCGCGAGGAGTATGTGCTCGCCGCGAAGGCGTGGTTTCCGCCGACCCAGACCATCCCGCTCGCGCGCCAGCTCGATGAGCTGCTGGTGCGGCACGGTGCCGAGCACGCCGACCACCTGATCGTCGAGAGCATCGACGACCCCGCATCGTTCGACCTCGACGCCGTCGTCGCCGAGATCGGTGACATCCTGCGTGCCGGCACGGTGCGGCACTGGGCGGTGAACAACTGGTCGGCCGCGCAGGTGGATGCCGCATTCGCCGCATGCGCGAGGCTCGGGGTGGCTCCTCCGCAGTACGGCCAGATGAAGTACGGCCTGGCGCATCGGGCGGTCGTGGAAGGCGCGCCGTTGCAGGAGCTGTGCGCGCGCACCGGGTTCTCGGTGCAGGCGTCGCGGGCGCTCGCGGGCGGACTGCTGCTCGGCACCGGCCGCGCGCGGCGGCCCGGTCAGACGCTCGACTGGCTCGACGAGCGCGCGGTCGCGCTAGCCGCGCGGCTGCGCGAGGTGGCCGCAGGGTTCGGGGCGACGCCCGCGCAGTTCGCGCTGGCGTATCCGCTGCTGCATCCGCACACCGCGAACGTGCTGGTGGGCGTGCGCACCTCGGCGCAGTTCGACGAGCTGCTCGGCGCGTTCGACCTGCTGGGCCGCGCCGATCACGCCGCGCTGCGCGCGGCCGCCGACGAGTTCTGGATCGATCGCGGTCGGATCGACCCGCACTCGGGCGGCGGCCCTGGCAGCGAGCGGTGAGCGCCGTCAGCGCCCGGCGGTGAACCCTTCGGCCACCGTCAGCAGGGTGCGCGCGCCGAACCCTGTGGCCCCGGCCGAGCGCCACGAGTCGTCCTTCTCGGTCTGCATCGTGCCGGCGATGTCGAGGTGCGCCCACGGGGTGCTGCCGGCGAAATGCGCGAGGAACAGTGCCGCGGTGGTCGCCCCGGCGTACTTGCCGCCGAGGTTCGAGATGTCGGCGATGTCGGAGTCGAGCTGCGGGCGGTACTTCTGCTCGAGCGGCATGCGCCACAGCGGTTCGTCGACGGCGGCGGAGGCCGCCAGCACGCGCTCGGCGATCGACTCGTCATTCGCGAACAGCGGCGCACGCGAACCGCCGAACGCCATCAGCGCGGCCCCGGTGAGGGTGGCGATGTCGATCATCGCGTCGACGCCATCTTCGTTGGCCAGATCGATGGCGTCGCTCATCACGAGTCGCCCCTCGGCGTCGGTGTTCTTCACCTCGATGGTGGTGCCGCCGCGCGTGGTGAGCACGTCGCCGAGCTTGTAGGCGGTGCCGCTGGGCATGTTGTCGGTGCACATCAGCCAGCCGGTCACCCGCGCCGTCGCCCCGCGGTCGCGCAGCGCCGTGAACGCCCCGAGCACCGCGGCCGCCCCGCCCATGTCCATCTTCATCAGCAGGTGCATCGGGTCGGAAGGCTTCAGGCTGATGCCACCCGAGTCGTACATGATGCCCTTGCCGACCAGCCCCAGATGACCGGATGCCTCGCCCGCGGGCGTGTACGTCAGCTTGATCATGCGCGGCTCTTCGACCGAGCCCTGATTCACGCCCAGCAGCCCGCCACAGCCCAACGCGATGAGCGCCTGCTTGTCGAACAGCTCCACGTCGAACCCGAACCGCGCTCCCAGCGCCTGCGCCACCTCGCCGAAGTCGGTGGCGGTGAGGTGCCCTGGCGGGGTGTTCGCGAGGTCGCGGGCCACCACGCTCGCCCGCGCCATGACGGATGCCGCGGCGGCGCCTGCGGCGACGGTCGCGGCATCCGCGCCCTCGATCTGCAGCCCGAGGCTCGCGAGCGGGGTGTGCTTGGGGGTGCGCTGCAGCGGCGTGTAGCGGTAGCGCGCCAGCACCGCGCCCTCCACGAGCGCCTGCACGGCCTGGGCCGCATCGACCTCGGATGCGCCGAGCACGAGCGCGAGACGCGTGCGCGTGCCGGCTGCCCGGGCGAACGCTGCGGCGAGGTCGCGGAGCTTCGCGGCATCCAACTCGGCCCGCTCCCCGGCGCCGACCGCGATCAGCAGCGGCCCCTCGGCCTGCGGCAGCAGCAGCGTCGCACCGGCCTTGCCGTCGAACCCGGCGCGCTCCAGCGCGGCGCGGCCGAGGCCGAGCTGCGCCGGCACCTCGCCCGAGACTCCGACCGCGAAGCCCACCGCCTCGGCGTCGGCCGGCACGCCCGCCGTGACCTCGACCGCGTCGAGCGCGTCGAGCCCAGGCACCGTCGGGAAGTCGGCGGGGATGATCTTGTTCGGGCTGCGGGTCATGCGGTCTTCTCCTTCTCGGCTGCGGCGTCGGGGTTCAGCGGCTCCGACTCGTCGATGGCGTCCTGGTCGTCGGGTTCCAGCTTCGCGGGCAGCTCGCCGCCGATGCGCCCCGGCATCCTGGTGGCCGGCACGATCGCCAGCAGCGCGAGTGCGCCGAGGCCCAGCAGCGACAGCTGCAGCGCGCGCAGGCGCGCGTCTTCGTTGATCGCGACGGCAGCGCTGATCTGGGTCGGCGACGCGCTGGTGCCGGCCAGCGCGTCCTTCACCTGCTGGTTGGTCATGAAGTCGACCTGGTTGAGGTTGACCTCGCCGATCAGCTCCTTCGAGATGTCGGGGTGCGCCAGTGCCGCCACCGAGATCGTGGAGGCCAGCAGGCCCACGGCGAACGCGCTGGCCACGGCGATGCCGACCGAGCCGCTGAGGTTGTGCACGAGCCCGCGCCAGGCGCCGACATCCCCCGCCAGTTCCTTCGGTGCACTCGACAGCAGCGTGTTGAACACGAGCGCCACGATCGAGCCCTGCCCGAGGCCGAGCAGGATCAGGCCGATCACGACGAACGCCTGACCCCATTCGCCGCGGATCGTGAAGGCGAGCAGGGTCAGCGCCCCGGCGACCACGACGAATCCGGCGGCGCCCAGCACGCGCGGCGGGAACTTCTTATACAGATAGGCCACGAACGTCGAGGCCAGGAAGATCGAGATCGTGTAGGGGATGATCGAGAACGACGTCTGGATGCCGGTGAGCCCCTGCACCATCTGCATGTACAGCGGGATGAGGAAGTTCGCGGCCGTGCCGATGAACAGCATCAGACCCATGCATGCCGTGACCGCGAGCTCGGTGCTCGAGGCCAGTACCCGCAGGTCGAAGATGCGCGCGCGCCGCTCGCGCTGACGCTTCGCGATCCACACGAAGAAGATCTGCCCCAAGACCAGCCCGAGGATGATCAGGATCGGCGCGGGCGAGATGCCGCCGATCGTGAAC
>CAYLMS010000141.1:0-4936 GCA_964384455.1 uncultured Microbacterium sp.
GCTCCGATCCTCCTCGCGGGGCTCGCGCGGCTCGAGTACCGGGGCTACGACTCGTCCGGCATCGCCGTGATCGACGCCGAGGGGCACCTCGGCATGCGCAAACGCGCGGGCAAGCTCGCCGTGCTGCGCGACGAGCTGGCCTCGGCGCCGCTGGCTGCCGGCACGACGGGCATCGGCCACACCCGCTGGGCCACGCACGGTGGACCCACCGACGCGAACGCGCACCCGCATCTCGCCGACGGCGACCGGCTGGCCGTGATCCACAACGGCATCATCGAGAACTTCGCGCAGCTGAAGGCCGAACTGCTCGCCGAAGGAGCCGTGTTCCGCAGCGAGACCGACACCGAGGCGGCCGCGGTGCTGCTTGCGCGCGAATACCGGGCGAGCGGCGGCGACCTGGTCGCCGCCTTCCGCGCCACCGTCGGCCGGCTCGAGGGGGCGTTCACGCTGCTCGCGGTGCACGCCGACGAGCCGGGCCTGGTGGTCGGAGCCCGGCGCAATTCTCCGCTGGTGATCGGACTGGGTGAGGGCGAGACCTTCCTCGGGTCGGATGTCGCCGCCTTCGTCGAGCACACCAGGCGCGCGCTGGCGATCGGGCAGGACCAGATCGTCGCGATCCGGCCGGGCGCCGTCGAGGTCACCGACTTCGCCGGCAACCTCGTGCAGCCGGAGCCGTTCGAGGTCACGTGGGATGCCGCCGCCGCCGAGAAGGGCGGTTGGCCGTCGTTCATGGCGAAGGAGGTCTCTGAGGAGCCAGACGCGGTGTCGAACACGCTGCGCGGCCGCATCCGTGACGGCGTCGTCGCGATCGGCGAACTGGACGGGCTCGACGAACTGTTCCGCGCGGTGAGTCGCATCGTCGTGATCGCCTGCGGCACCGCGGCGTATGCCGGGCAGGTCGGCAAGTACGCGCTGGAGCAGTGGGCGAGGGTGCCGGTCGACGTCGAACTGGCGCATGAGTTCCGCTACCGCGATCCCGTGCTCGATGAGGGCACCCTGGTGGTGTCGATCAGCCAGTCGGGCGAGACGATGGACACGCTGATGGCGGTGAAGTACGCGCGCGAGCGCGGAGCGCGCACCCTGTCGATCTGCAACACGCAGGGGGCCACCATCCCGCGCGAGTCCGACGCGATCGTATACACGCATGCCGGACCTGAGGTGGCGGTCGCCTCGACCAAGGCGTTCGTCGCGCAGATCGCCGCGCTCTACCTGCTGGCGCTGCACGTGGCGCGCGTGCGCGGCACCATGACGCCGGGCGAGCTGGCGACGAGCGTGCGCGAGCTGGAGTCGATCCCGGCCAAGATCCGGCGCATCCTCGAGCGCGAGCAGGAGCACATCGAGCAGTTCGCGCACTGGATGGCCGACACTCGTTCGGTGTTGTTCCTCGGGCGGCACGTCGGCTACCCGATCGCGCTGGAGGGCGCGCTCAAGCTCAAGGAGATCTCGTACATCCACGCCGAGGGCTTCGCCGCCGGCGAGCTCAAGCACGGCCCGATCGCGCTGATCGAGCCGGGTCAGCCGGTGTTCGTGATCGTGCCGTCGCCGCGCGGCTCCGCGCTGCTGCACGCCAAGGTGGTCTCCAACATCGAGGAGATCCGTGCGCGCGGGGCACGCGTGATCGCGGTCGCCGAGGAGGGCGACGCCGCGGTGCTGCCCAAGGCCGACGAGGTGCTGCGCATCCCGCTGGCCGGCCCGCTGTTCGAGCCGCTGCTCGCCGTGGTGCCGCTGCATGTCTTCGCCATGGGTCTGGCCACGGCCAAGGGTCTCGACGTCGACCAGCCCCGCAACCTCGCCAAATCCGTCACCGTCGAATAGCCCCATCTTCAGATTGGCGCCACCTTCTGCATTGGCGCCAGCGATTCGTATGGGCCATCGCAGGACGGTGTCGCCAATCGTGCGGGCGCGGTGGGTCGGCCGGGTGGGCGGTGCCGGGGCGGCCGGTGCCGGGGCGGGGCGATAGGGTCGAGGATGCCGCGAGCCGTGGCATCCGGGAGGGCACATGATCGTCGGCATCGGGATCGACCTCGTCGACATTGCGCGCTTCGAGCGCGCGCTCGCGCGCACGCCGCGCTTGCTCGAGCGACTGTTCGCCCCCGCCGAGCGCACGCTGCGGCCGGCCTCGCTGGCTGCGCGCTACGCCGCCAAGGAGGCGCTGATCAAGGCGCTCGGCGGCTCGGACGGCGTGCACTGGACCGAGATCGAGGTCACCCCCGAGCCGAGCGGCCGTCCGTGGTTCACGCTCACCGGCTCCACAGCCGAGGCCGTGGCGAGCCGCGGCATCACGACCGTGCACCTGTCGCTCTCGCACGATGCCGGGCTCGCCAGCGCCTATGTCGTCGCCGAGGCCGCACGATGACGCGGCTCGCTCCCGGCGTGCTGCGCGAGGCGGTGATCGACGTCGCCGCGATCACCGCCAATGTGCGCCAACTGCGCCGGCTCACCGACGCCGAGGTCATCGCCGTCGTCAAGGCCGACGGCTACGGGCACGGGGCAGTGCGCGCCGCCCGCGCCGCACTCGCCGGCGGTGCGGGCAGCCTCGCCGTGTCCGACATCGCCGAGGCCGTCGTGCTGCGTCGGGCGGGGCTCACCGCTCCGATCCTCGCGTGGCTGCACGCGCCCGGCACGTCGTTCGCCGAAGCCGCGGCGCTCGACATCGAGCTCGGCATCTCCTCCTTCGACCAGTTGCAGCGGGCGGCCGCGGCGTGCTCGGGCACCCGGCCGGTCGGCGTGCAGCTCAAGCTCGAGACGGGCCTTTCGCGCAACGGCGTGCCGGCGGGGGACTGGGGGCTCGTGCTCGCCGAGGCGGCGCGCCTGGAGCGCATCGGCCGCGTCCGGGTGGTCGGCGTGTTCAGCCACCTCTCCAACGCGAGCGCCGCTGACGATCTTGCGGCGCTGCGCCTGTTCCAGGAGGGGCTGACGGCCGCCGCATCCGCCGGACTCACCCCGCCCGTGCGCCACATCGCCGCCACCCATGCCGCGCTGGCGCTGCCGCAGACGCGGCTCGGCTGCGTGCGCCCCGGGCTCGGCATCTACGGGCTCTCGCCGTTCGACGACCGCTCCTCGGCCGACCTCGGGCTGCGTCCCGCGATGACGCTGCGCGCCGCCGTCGCCGCGGTGCGCCGGGTGCCCGCGGGCACTGGGGTGTCGTACGGCTACGACCACCGCACCGCGCGGGAGACCACGCTGGTGCTGGTGCCCGCCGGCTATGCCGACGGGGTGCCCCGGCAGGCGTCGGGCCGCGGCCCCGTGCGCATCGGCGGGCGCACGTTCGCCGTGGCCGGGCGCGTCGCGATGGACCAGTTCGTGGTGGATGTCGGCGACCACCCCGTCGCCGTCGGCGACGAGGCCGTGCTGTTCGGCGATCCGCTGCTCGGCGTGCCCGCCGCGCGCGACTGGGCCGATGCGGCCGGCACGATCGACTACGAGATCATCACGCGCATCGGCCCGCGCGTGCCGCGCCGCGAAGTGTCGTCGTGACCGGGCTCGACGAACTCGTCGGCGTGCACGTCGTCGCCACGCCGGCGCACATGACCGAGCTCGGCGAACGGATGGGGCGGATGCTGCGCGCCGGCGAGCTGGTGGTGCTGACGGGGCCGCTCGGGGCGGGCAAGACCACGCTCACCCGCGGGATCGCGGCAGGCCTGGGCGTGCGTGGCCCCGTGCAGAGCCCCACGTTCGTGATCGCGCGCACGCACCCGTCGCTGGTCGGCGGGCCGCCGCTCGTGCACGCCGACGCGTACCGGTTGGCCTCGGCGGCCGACCTCGACGACCTCGACCTCGACCTCGAGCATGCGGTGCTGGTGGTCGAATGGGGCAAGGGACTGGCCGACGGGCTGCGCGAGGTGTGGTGGGAGGTGCAGCTCGAGCGCAGGGCAGGCGCTGCAGGCGGCGCCGGCGTCGTGCTCGACGCCGACGAACCGCGCACCGTGACCGTCTGGCGGCGCACGATCGCCGAGCGCTGAGTCGCGCCCGGCACGCGGCTACCCTGGAACGGTGATCCTCGGCATCGACAGCTCGCTCGGCACGGCCGTGGCGCTGATCGATCCCGACGGCATGGTGCGATCCGAGGCCGCGTCCCACGATCCGCGCGGGCACGCCGAGGTGATCGGGCCGCTGCTGGTGCGCGTGCTCGGCGACGCGGATGCGTCGCCCGCCGAGGTCACGGCGGTCGCGGTCGGCATGGGGCCGGGGCCGTTCACCGGGCTGCGGGTCGGCATCGCCGCCGCGCGCGCGTTCGCCTTGGCCCGTGGCATCCCCGTGCTCCCCGTCGTCAGTCACGATGCCGTCGCGCTGGGAGCGCTGCTGGCCGCCGCCGTCGCAGGCGACGAGCTGCCGCGCTTCGCCGTCGTCACCGATGCCCGCCGCCGCGAGTTCGCATACAGCGTCTACGGCGCGCTCGACGCCGACGGGCTGCCCGTGCGCGTCGCTGGGCCCGCGCTGGTGCCGCAGGGCGGGCTCGAGGAACGCCTCGTCGAGCTGCGCGCGGTGCGCTGGGATGCCACTGCGGTGCCCGCCGCGATGCTCGCGCTGGCGGCATCCAGAGCCTTCGCGGCAGGTCGAGAGATCGCCGCACCCGATGCGCTCTATCTGCGCGCTCCCGACGTCACACCCCCGGTGCGCGCGCGATGACGCTGCGTCGCGCCGACGGGCGGGACCTGCCGGCCATCATGGCGCTGGAGCGGGCGACTTTTCCCGGCGACGCCTGGTCGGAGGCGATGATGCGCGCCGAGCTGACGTCGCCGCACGGCGCATACCTCGTCGACGAGGAGGCGGGGCTGCTGGCCGGCTACGGCGGCGTGCGCGCGCCCGGGCGCGGCACGGACGCCGACATCCAGACGATCGCCGTCGCCGACGCGTTCCGCGGCGCGGGCCGCGGTCGCACGCTGCTGCGCGCGCTGCTCGAGCTCGCCGCCGCCCGTGACAGCCCCGCGGTGTT
>CAYLMS010000142.1:0-4914 GCA_964384455.1 uncultured Microbacterium sp.
TGCGCGCGGGACTGGGCGCCGCGCCGGTCGGGCTGGACCGCTCCGACGCCGGCGCCGCCGACGGTGACGGCCGGCGGCTGGTCGATCTGCAGGACCGCACGATGGCGAACGTGCAACGCCGTCGCCGCGTGCGGGCGGTGCGATGACCGAGACCGCGATCTATGCGGCGGGCGGGGTGGTGTGGCGGCTGGTCGACGGCAAGCTGCGCCTGCTGCTGATCCACCGCACCCGCTACCGCGACGTCACCCTACCCAAGGGCAAGGTCGATCCCGGCGAGACTCTGGCCGAGACGGCCGTGCGCGAGATCCTAGAAGAGACCGGCATCCGTGTCGATCTCGGCGTGCCGGTGGGCGTATCGCGCTACCGGCTGCCCAGCCGACGCACGAAGATCGTGCACTACTGGGCCGCCGAGGCGACGGATGCCGCCATCCGCGCGTCGCAGTTCGTGCCGAACCGCGAGATCGCCGCGCTGGAGTGGATGAGCCTGAAGAAGGCGCGCAAGGCGCTGAGCTACCCCGCCGACCTCGAGATCCTCGACCACTTCGCCACTCTGGTGGGCGAGGGGGTGCTGCGCACATTCCCGCTCGTCGTGCTGCGGCACGCGAAGGCCATGGCGCGCGAGAAGTGGCACGGCGAAGACGCCGCGCGGCCGCTCACCGCGCGGGGGCGCGCCCAGGCCGCGGCGATCGTCGGGCCGCTGCGGGCGTTCGGCGTGCATCGGATCGTCCCGAGCCCCGCGCAGCGCTGCGTGAAGACGGTCGCACCGCTGGCGCGCGCGCTCGGGCGGCGCGTGACGCGCACGCCGCTGATCAGCCAGGACGCCTGGGAGAGCGGCGACGCCGACGCGCGCACCGTGATCGGCCGCCGCGTGCGCGCGCGCACCCCCGCCGTGCTGTGCAGCCACGGTCCGGTGCTGCCCGACATCCTGTCCGAGCTCGCGCTGGCGACCGGCACCCTGCGCGGCTCGTACCTGGGCAGCGCGTCGGCGCTGGAGGTGGCGGCGTTCTCGGTGGTGCACCTGTCGGCGACCAACCCCGGCTCAGGCATCGTGGCGATCGAGACGCACGACCCGAAGGCGTGACGCGAACCCGTTCACCTTCCGTTCACCCGCGCAGCGCACTCTCGTAAGGGTCGGTGCCTACCGTGCAGGGCAAGCCCCGCACCGGGGACCACACAGTAGACACACGAGAAGGATTCACCACGTGAAGCTCTCCCGCCTCGCCCCGCTCGGCATCCTCGCCGTCGCGGCCATCGTCCTCGCCGGCTGCGCCTCGAACGAGACGCCGTCCGGCTCCACCGCGCCCACCCCGACCACGAAGCCCCTGTCGGGCACGATCAACGGCATGGGCTCGTCGGCGCAGGGGGTCGCGCAGACCACCTGGATCGCCGGCATCCAGCAGGCCAACACGGGCCTGAACATCAACTACGACCCGCAGGGCTCGGGCGCAGGCCGCAAGGGCTTCATCTCGGGCGCCGTCGACTACGCGGGCTCGGACGCGGCGCTAGGCGACGCGGAGCTGAAGGGCACGTTCGCGCTGTGCGCGCCCGGCACCTCGGCCATCGACCTGCCGGTGTACATCTCGCCGATCGCGATCGCGTACAACGTGGCCGGGGTGACCGACCTCAAGCTCGATGCTGCGACGATCGCGAAGATCTTCTCCGGCAAGGTGACCACGTGGAACGACCCGGCGATCGCCGCGCTGAACTCCGGCGCGAAGCTGCCGTCGGCGACGATCACCGTGGTGCACCGCTCGGACGACTCGGGCACGACGTACAACTTCTCGGACTACCTGGCGCAGAACGCGCCCGAGGTCTGGGGCCAGAAGGCGTCGCAGACGTTCCCGTTCCCGGTCGGCGACGCCGCGAAGGGCACGTCGGGCGTGGCGGAGGCGGCCAAGAACGCGGCCAACTCGATCACCTACATCGACGAGTCGGGCATCGGCAGCACCGGCCTGAAGTCGGCGCAGTTGAAGGTGGGCAGCGGGTTCTCGACCATCTCGGCCGCAGGCGCGGCGGCGGTCGTCGAGTCGTCGCCGCTGGTCACCGGCCGCGCGGCGAACGACCTCGCGATCGCGATCAACCGCACCACCACCGCGGCCAAGGCCTGGCCGCTGGTGCTGGTGTCGTACCTGATCGCCTGCCAGCAATACCAGGATGCCGCCAAGGGCGCCCTGGTCAGCGCCTATGCGCAGTACGCGGCGAGCGCCCACGCGCAGCAGGCGGCGGCCAAGCAGGCGGGCTCCGCCCCGCTCACGGCGGCACTGGCAGGCAAGGTCATCGCGGCGGCGAAGACCGTCAAGTAGTCCGCGCTGCGGCGCCCGGCCGTGCGGTCGGGCGCCGCAGCCACACGAGGAGAGGAGGCATCCGCAATGGCAGCCAGCATCACCCCCCGCCGCACCACGAGCACGCTGCGGCTCGGCGATCGGGTGTTCTCCCGGGCCACCGTCGCCGCGGGATCGCTCATCCTCGCGGTGCTCGCCGCGGTGGCAGTGTTCCTCGTCCTCCAAAGCATCCCGGCGCTCACGGCCGGAAAGGGCGCGCTGCCCAACGGAGCCACGAACTTCTGGTCGTGGGTCTGGCCGCTGGCGTTCGGCACGATGTGGGCCGCCGTGCTGGCGCTGCTCATCGCCGCGCCGCTGTCGATCGGCATCGCGCTGTTCATCTCGCACTACGCGCCGCGCCGCATCGCACAGCCGCTGGCCTACATCATCGACCTGCTCGCCGCGGTGCCCTCAGTGGTCTTCGGGCTGTGGGGCATCGCCGCGCTGGCCCCGGCCGTGCAGCCGCTGTACGCCTGGCTCGGCGAGCACATCGGCTGGTTCCCGCTGTTCGCCCCGCCCATCTCCGGCACCGGTCGCACCATCCTCACGGGCGCGATCGTGCTCGCGGCGATGGTGATCCCGATCGCGACCGCCCTGTGCCGCGAGGTGTTCCTGCAGACGCCGCGCCTGCACGAGGAGGCGGCCCTCGCTCTCGGCGCCACCCGCTGGGAGATGGTGCGGATGACGGTGCTGCCGTTCGCGCGCAGCGGCATCATCTCGGCGCTCGTGCTCGGCCTCGGTCGCGCGCTGGGCGAGACGCTCGCGATCGCGATGGTGCTCTCCCCCGCGTTCGTCGTGAAGTTCGCGGTGCTGCAGCCGCAGAGCCCGAACACGATCGCCGCGAACATCGCGCTGCAGTTCCCCGAGGCGACGGGCATCTCGGTGAATGCACTGGTGGCGTCGGGCCTGGTGCTGTTCGTCGTCACGCTGCTGGTGAACATGATCGCCAGGGCCATCATCGGGCTGCGCAAGGACTTCTCGGGGGCGAACGCATGACCACGACGATCACGACCGCGCGGCCCGCGGTCGCGCCGGCCGAGCTGACTGCGGCGCGGCTGCCGCGGGGAGCGGCGTGGATGCTGCTCGGCGGCAGCTGGGCGGTATGCGCCGTGGTGTTCTGGCTGCTCTCGGCGGCAGGCGGTGCCGCGCGCTTCGACCTGGTGGGCACGGTGTTCTTCGGCACGCTGCTGTTCGACCTGCTGATCTACACGCTGTCGCGCATCGTCGAGGGCGCGCGGCGCGCGCTCGACCGACTGGTGACCTCGCTCGTGATCACGGCGTTCGTGATCGCCCTGCTGCCGCTGGTGTCGCTCGGCTGGACCGTGGTGCAGAACGGGCTCGCCCGCTTCGACGTGCCGTTCTTCACCGAGTCGATGCGCAACGTCATCGGGCCCGGCGGCGGCGCGCTGCACGCGATCATCGGCACGCTGCTGATCACCGGGATGGCGATGCTCATCTCGGTGCCGGTGGGGCTGCTCACCTCGATCTATCTCGTCGAGTACGGGCGCGGGCCACTGGCACGGGCGATCACGTTCTTCGTCGACGTGATGACCGGCATCCCGTCGATCGTCGCCGGTCTGTTCACCTTCGCGCTGTTCGCGCTGATCTTCGGCCCCGCCGTCCGCAACGGCTTCATGGGCTCGGTGGCGCTGTCGGTGCTGATGATCCCCGTGGTGGTGCGCTCGAGCGAGGAGATGCTGCGGCTCGTGCCGAACGAGCTGCGCGAGGCATCCTTCGCCCTCGGCGTGCCGAAGTGGCTGACGGTGCTGCGCATCGTGCTGCCCACGTCGCTGGCGGGTATCGTCACCGGTGTGATGCTCGCGATCTCCCGGGTGATCGGCGAGACTGCGCCGCTGTTGATCGTCACCGGCTTCACCGTGTCGATGAACTACAACCTGTTCAACGACCGGATGATGACCCTGCCCGTGTTCGTATACACCCAGTACACGCAGGCCGCGGGAGTGAGCGCGCAGGCGTCGATCGACCGTGCCTGGGCCGCTGCCCTGACCCTCATCCTGACCGTGATGGCGCTGAACCTCGTCGGTCGGCTGATCGCGCGGATCTTCGCCCCCAAGTACGGTCGCTGACCGTCAGAACCTAGGAACAACGTGTCCAAGAGCATCGAAGTCACCGACCTCAACGTCTACTACGGCGATTTCCTCGCGGTGGAGGGCGTGAGCCTGCACATCGAGCCGCGCAGTGTGACGGCGTTCATCGGCCCGTCGGGATGCGGCAAGTCGACGTTTCTGCGCACCCTGAACCGCATGCACGAGGTGATCCCCGGCGGCCGCGTCGAGGGCCGGGTGCTGCTCGACGGCGACGACCTGTATGCGCCAGGGGTCGACCCGGTGGCGGTGCGCCGCCAGGTGGGCATGGTGTTCCAGCGGCCGAACCCGTTCCCCACCATGTCGATCGCGCAGAACGTGCTCGCCGGGGTGCGGCTGAACAACGCGCGGCTGCCCAAGGCCGATGCCGACGAGCTGGTGGAGCGCTCGCTGCGCGGCGCGAACCTGTGGAACGAGGTGAAGGACCGGCTGCACAAGCCGGGTTCCGGTCTGTCGGGCGGGCAGCAGCAGCGGCTGTGCATCGCGCG
>CAYLMS010000143.1:0-4908 GCA_964384455.1 uncultured Microbacterium sp.
GCGCTGACGTTCGACGACGGCCGCTACCTCGTGGCCTACAGCAGCGGCGCGGCGGTGCAGCGCAGCATCGCCGAAGACGGCGACGTCGACACGTCGGCGATGGGACAGCCGGTGATGGCCGTGCTCGCGCATCTACTGTCGGGGGAGTATGCCGGGATCGTGCTCGATCCCTCCTCCGCGCCGGCGCGCCTCGTGCTGCCGCGCTCGTTCGTGGAGCGCATGGTCGCCCAGGCCGACCCCGCGCTGACGGTGAAGTCGCTGTTGGCGCAGGAGCGCACCCCGCAACTGGCCGCTGCGGTCGCGGAGGCGCTGACCCGCGTGCCGCACGTGTTCGTCGCGGTCGGCGCCTCCGAACCCGACGAGCACGGCGTGGTGGAGCACGGGGTCGCCGAGACCCGCGACGAGGAGGGTCGGCGCATTCTGGAGCTGTACAGCCACCCGCTCGAAGTGGTCGCGATGGATCGCGGCGATCAGCCCGCACCCCTGGAGCCCGCGCAACTGGCGGCGCTGCTGCGCGAGGATGAGGGCATCGCGGGCGTGGTGATCGACGCGGCCGGGCCATGGCTGCGACTGGATCGCGCAGAGCTCGCTCCGGTGCTCGCGCTCGCGCGCTGACGACGGCTAGCGTCGAGGGATGGCGTCTGAGCGCATCATCCTTACCGTCGCAGGGCCGCACGGCGAGCGGGCGGTGGGACTGTCGAGTCCGAATCGCGTGATCTGGCCTCAGCTCGGCGTCACGAAGCACGAGCTGGCCGACTACCTCGTCACCGTGTCCGCATCCTTCCTGGCCGCCAACGGCGGCCGGCCGGTGTCGCTGGAGCGGTTCCCCGAGGGCATCGGGGGAGACAGCTTCTTCTCGAAGAACCCGCCCAAGGGCGCGCCCGACTACGTCGAGTCGGTGACAGTGACCTACAACAGCGGCCGACGGCATCCGCAGCTCGTGCTCACCGAGCCCGCGGCCGCGGTGTGGGCGGTGCAGATGAACACGGTGGTCTTCCACCCGTGGGCCTCCCGTGCGACCGACACCGACAAGCCGGTCGAGTTACGCATCGACCTCGACCCGCAGCCGGGAACGGGGTTCGCCGAGGCGGCGGCGGTCGCACCGGTGCTGCGCGAGGTGCTGGCCGAGGCCGGGCTCGACGCGTGGATCAAGACCAGCGGCAACCGCGGCATCCACGTGTTCTGCCCGATCGAGCCGACGCACGAGTTCCTCGACGTGCGGCACGCCGTCATCGCGGCCGGGCGCGAACTGGAGCGCCGGATGCCCGACCGGGTGACCACCGCGTGGTGGAAGGAGGAACGCGGGGCGCGTATCTTCGTCGATTTCAACCAGGCCAACCGCGACCGCACGATGGCGGGCGCCTACAGCCCGCGGGCGCTGCACGGTGCCACCGTGTCGACCCCGATCACGTGGGACGAGCTGGCCGCAGGCGTCGACCCGGCGCGGTTCACCGTGCGTACGGTGCCGGCCCGGCTTGCCGAGGTCGGCGACCCGTGGGCGCAGATGTTCGCGCATCCCGGCCGCATCGACACGCTGCTGCAGTGGTGGGAGCGCGATGCGGCGGCGGGACTCGGGGAGCTGCCGTTCCCGCCGGAGTTCCCCAAGATGCCCGGCGAGCCACCACGGGTGCAGCCGAGCCGGATGAATCCGGACAAGTGGCCGCAGCCCGAGCCGTGACCGAACCCGTGTAGCACGGGTTCCGCCGTACACTGGCCTCATGGCCAACCTCACGATCGCGATCGACGATGCGCTGCTGCGGCGGGCGCGAATCCGCGCGCTCGAGCAGGGCACCTCCGTCAATGAGGTGCTGCGCGAGTACCTGGCGTCTTACGCCGACAGTGGGGTGGAGTCCGCCGCTCGAGCGGCGATTGCCGAACTCGCCCTCGCCGCGACGGCGTCCAGCGGTCCCCAGGGCCGGTCATGGACGCGGGACGACCTGCACGATCGCGCGTCGTGAGAGCATTCGTCGACACGAATGTGCTCGTGTACGCGTTCGATCGCCGTGACGAGCGCAAGCGGATGCGGGCGCTCGAGCTGATCCAGGGCGGATCGCGGCTGGTGCTGAGCAGTCAGGTGCTGGGTGAGTTCTACGTGACGGTCACCCGCAAGCTCGCCACGCCCATGCCGGAAGCCGAGGCGGCGGAGGTCGTCGAACGATTGTGTGCGCTGCCGGTCGTACCCGTCGATGCGCGCCTCGTCGGGGCGGCGGTTGCGACCTCGGGGGCCCATCGCCTCTCCTACTGGGACGCGATGATCGTGGAGGCAGCGGCAGTCGCGGGATGCGAGGTGCTGCTCACGGAGGACCTCTCCCACGGCACCGTGGTGCGCGGTGTGCGGGTGGAGAATCCGTTCCGCGACTAGATCAGCACGTCGCGCAGATCGTAGGCCGCGACCACGTCGAGCTGCGCATACCCGCAGGAGCGCGGCTCGCGATCCGGGCGCCAGCGCTCGAACTGCACGGTGTGCCGGAAGCGCCGACCCTCCAACTGGTCGTAGCGCACCTCGAGCACCAGGTCGGGCCGCAGCCGCACGAAGGACGAGTCGGCGCGCCCGGCCTGGAAGCGCGACTTCTCGCCCTCGCCGCGCACGATCTCGCCGTCGGCGTCGTGCTCGACGAGCGGCGCGAGCTCATCGATCAGCTCCCGCCGGCGCCGGTCGCTGAAGGCGGCCACCCCGCCGACCTGCCGCAGCACGCCGTCGTCGCCGTACAGCCCGACCAGCAGCGAACCCACACCGCTGCCGGAGCGATGGATGCGGTAGCCGAGGGCCACGACATCCGCCGTGCGCGCGTGCTTGATCTTGAACATCGTGCGCCGGCCCGGGGCGTAGGGCTGGGCCAGCGGTTTGGCCACCACTCCGTCGAGGCCCGCGCCCTCGAACTGTGTCAGCCAGCGCTGTGCGAGAGCCGCATCGTCGGTGGCCCGAGTCACGTGCACGGGGTGCGGCACGCCGCGCAGCAGGTCGACCAGCCCCGCGCGGCGCGCGGCGAACGGTTCGGGCTGCAGGTCGCGTTCGCCTGCCGCCAGCAGGTCGAACGCGATGAACATCGCGGGCGTCTCGGCAGCGAGCCGCTGCACCCGCGAGGCGGCCGGATGGATGCGCTGGCTCAGCGCCTCCCAGTCGAGCCGCCTGGCCCCGCCATCCTCGAGCGCCACCACGATCTCGCCGTCGAGCAGGCACGGCTGCGGCAGCAGGCGCGCGAAGGCGTCGACCAGCTCGGGGAAGTAGCGGGTCAGTGGCTTCGCGCCGCGGCTGCCGATCTCGACGGCGGTGCCGTCCCACGACACGAGTGCGCGGAACCCGTCCCACTTCGGCTCGTAGCTGAGGCCGCCTGCGACGCGGCCGGGCGCGGGCACCGCGGGGACGCTCGTGGCCAGCATCGGTGCCGGGATGTCGTAGGACATGGCTCCATCCTGGCCCGTCGCCCCGCCTCGCGGGTGGCCTACGCGGCCGGGCACCACTGTTCGACGTGCCCGGATACGCCTGCGGCGACCAGGTCGCGGTCGCGACGGGTCAGCGAGATGCGGTCGCCGACATCGTGGCAGGCGGCGGCGAAGATCGTGGCGGGCTGATCGGCGTACTCGATGTCGACGACAGCGCGCCCGTAGGCGTGCATGTACGCCGCGCACTCGGCGTACACCTGGCATTCCTCGGCGACGGCGAAGTCGTAGCCGGCGCGGCGCAGGCGGTCGGCGAGGTCGGCGGCGTTCTTCTGTGCGATGGCCAGGTGCGCTCGGTGGGCGCGCAGTGCCAGCGCGCCGGCGAAGACGATGGCATCCTCTTCGGTCAGCAGGCCGTGCGAGCGCGTGTAGGAATCGAGGTTGTCGGGTTCGACGGCCTGGAACCCGGCGCGTGCGCATCCGTCGAACCAGCCGCCGATCACCTCCAGCAGGGCTGCCCGCTTGGCAGCGGTGCCGAGGTCGAGCAGCGGTTCGCCCCACGCGGCATCGACCACGAGTCTGCCTTGACCGTCGCGCAGCAGCAGGTCGGGATGGGTCGACCGCCACCACGACACCTCGCCCGGCTGGGCCTGATAGCCGTTCACGTAGCAGATCGAGTAGAGCCCGGCGGCGGGCGAGGCGGTGCGGTCGCGGCTCACGGCCGTGACTCCCGGCGCGGGCGGGTAGGCGCCGCCGAGCTGATAGCTGAACCGGCCTGGCGACGGCGGCGGCGAGACGCCCGCCGCCGGGCCGGGAGCGGAGGCCGCAGCCTGCGATGCGGACGCAGCCTCGGTCGGCGCGGTGGCGGGGCTGGTCGAGCAGGCCACCACCGCACTCGACAGGCACACGGCGAGCGCACCCGCCGCCAGGCGCCGGAGGAGTCGGGGCATGCCCTCAGCGTAAGCGGCCGCGCGAGATGCGACTGAGTGCCAGCTAGACTGAACCTCAGTCCCACCCCCCAAAGAGGAGCACCCGTGGCCGCGTCGTCCGACTACCAGCCGCCCGTCGAGGACTACGCCTTCCTCTACCGTGAGGCGTTCGGCACCGACCTCGTCGCGCGGTCGACCGGCGGGGCGCTCACCGCGGCCGACGCGACCGACATCATTGCGGGCGCGGGCGACTTCGCCGCCGCCGTGCTCGCGCCGCTCGAGACCGTGGGCGACCGGGAGGGGGCAAGGCTCGATGCCGGCCAGGTGCTGCTGCCCACCGGCTTCGCCGACGCCTACCGCGCATTCGCGGAGGCAGGCTGGGTCACCGCCGAGGCTCCCAGCAGCGCGGGTGGAGACGGCCTGCCCGGCTCGGTGCGCGCCGGGCTCGGCGAACTGTGGAACGCGTCGAACGCGGCGCTGGCGCTGTGCTGGCTGCTCACCGCGGGGCAGATCCACGCCCTCGACGCGGTCGCCTCCGACGAGTTGCGCGAACTGTTCCTGGCCAGGCTCGTCGCGGGGGAATGGACCGGCACGATGA
>CAYLMS010000144.1:0-4881 GCA_964384455.1 uncultured Microbacterium sp.
GCCGAGGGCGCGCGGCGCGTAGAGGATCGTCGCCAGATCGACCAGCTCCTGCACGAGCGCGCCCGCGACGGCGGGGATCGCGCCCGTCATCGCCACCAGCATGAGCCCCACGCTCAGTGCGATCCCGATCCAGATCGCGGTGAGCGCCACCCTGAGCGTGCGGCGGCCGATCGCGACGGCATCCACCAGCGGAGCCAGCGAGTCCTTGAGGATCACGGCATCCGCCGCCTCGCCAGCCGCTGTCGCACCCTTCGCGCCCATGGCCATGCCCACGTCGGCGGCGGCGAGCACGGGAGCGTCGTTGACGCCGTCGCCGACCATCAGCACGGGGCGGGGCTGCATCGTGCGGGCGGCGTCGACCTTGTCGGCCGGCAGCAGTTCGGCGCGCACCTCGGCGATGCCGACGGCCGCGGCGACCGATTCGGCCGTGGGGGCGACGTCGCCGGTGAGCACCGCGACCCGCTCCACGCCATGCGCGCGCAGCCACGCCACCACGGCGGCCGATTCGGAGCGGGGGTCGTCGGCCAGCACCAGCGCACCGGCGAAGCGGTCGTCGACGGCGACGTAGGCCGCCGCCTGACCCGCCAGCAGCGGCGTGCGTCGCAGGCCCGGCGCGATCGACGCCACATAGGCCGGCTTGCCGACCACCACCCGTTCACCGTCGATCACCGCCGACACCCCGTCGGTGGCCTGCTCGCGCGCGCTGGTCGCGGTGCGCAGCACGAGACCGCGCTCTGCCGCCGCCGCACGGATGCCGTCGGCCAGGGCGTGCGTGGAGTACTGCTCCGCCGATGCGGCGAGCATCAGCAGCCGATCCTCATCGATGCCGTCGGTCGGACGCAGCGCGACCAGCCGCGGCCGCCCGCGGGTGAGCGTGCCGGTCTTGTCGAACGCCACCGTGCGCACCTTCGCCAGTTGCTCGATGACGGCGCCGCCCTTGATCACCACTCCGGCCTTCGCCGCGCGCGACAGCCCGCCGAGGAAAGCCACGGGTGCGGCGATCAGCAGCGGGCAGGGGGTGGCCAGCACCAGCACCTCGGCGAACCGGGTGGCATCCCCGGCGAGCGCCCAGGCCAGGCCCGCCAGCGCCAGCGACACCGCGGTGAACGGGATCGCGAACCTGTCGGCCAGGCGCACCATGGGCGCGCGCGAGGACTGCGCGTCGCGCACGAGCGCGACGATCTGCTGATACTGGCTGTCGGCGCTGCGGCGGGTGGCGCGGATGCGCACCGCGCGCAGGCCGTTCACGACGCCCGAGAGCACCTCCTCGCCGGCCTGCCGGCTCACCGGCAGGCTCTCCCCGGTCAGCGACGACTCGTCGAACACGCCCTCCGGGCTCAGCAGCACTCCATCGACGGGTACGAGCTCTGCCGGGCGCACCAGTAGCACCTGGCCGATCTGCACCTGGTCGACGGCGACATCCTCGATCCGCTCACCGGAGCCGGAGCCGGAGCCGGCGCCGGAGCCGGCGCCCGTGCCGGGGCCGGAGCCTGCGTCGACCCCGCCCTCGGGCTCCGCGCTGATGATCACGTGCGCCTGCTGGGGCGACCGGTCGAGCAGGGCCGTCAGCTCGCGCTTCGCCCGCCGTGACGCGTAGTCCTCGAGCGCCTCACCGCCCGAGAGCATCAGCACGATGATCAGCGCCGCCACGTACTCGCCCACCGCGAGCGTGGCCGCCATCGCCACGACGGCCAGGATGTCGAGGCCGGCGTGCCCGCGCAGCAGCTGGCGCAGCATCCCGTACGCGGTCCACACGATGACCAGCGCGACGAACACCGTCGCCGTCCACCGCGCCGCCGGCGCCGCGCCCGACAGCGCGAGCACAGCCACCACCGCCCCGACCGTCAGCGTCAGGGCGATGACGGGGTAGCGGCGGACCAGGCGCAGCACGGCGGCGCTCAGCGCACGATGGCGGTCACCGTCGCGAGCCGCTGCAGCACCTCATGGCTGATCGAGCCCAGCAGGAAACGGCGCACCGCGCCGCGCCCGTGCGAGCCGAGCACGGTGAGCCGCGCCGTGGCGGCGAGCTCGTTGATGATCGTCGACGGGTAGCCCTCGTGCACCTGCTCGTCCACGACGAGCTGCGGGTATCGCGCCCGCACCTCGTGCAGCCCCGCCCGCAGGCTCTCCTCGGCGGCGCGGGTCATCCCCTCGCGATACTCGTCGGGATACACCAGGGGGGAGTGCCTGGCCGACATCACCGGCGTCCAGGCGCACACCGCGATCAGCGGCTCGCCGAGCCGGTCGGCCTCTGCGGCGGCGAACGCGATCGCCGTGCTCGACACGACCGAGCCGTCGACGCCGACCACGACGCCGGAGCGCTCGCCGAGCTCGGCATCGGGCACCACGACCACCGGGCACGCGGCGCCGGCCACCACCCGGATGCCGTGCGCTCCGCGTGCGGGCCCGCCCGCGCCACGGTAGTCGCTGCCGATCACGAGCAGCGTCGCGTCGTGCGATGCCTCGATCAACTGCGCCACCGGGTCGCCGACGGCGACGCGTGTGCGCACCTCGACCCCCGACGCACCGGCGCGCGCGACCTGCAGCTCGAGCAGCTCCTGGGTGGCCTCGAGCGCGGCCTGCAGGATGGCGCCCTCGCCCACCACGCCGATGGCGCCGCCCACGACGCCGAGCAGCTCGACTCGGCCGCCGCGGTGCGCGGCACGCTGCACCGCCCAGTCGACGGCGCGGTCGGTCACCTCGGCTCCGGTGACGCCCACCACGATCGTGTCGGTCATCTGCTCCCCCTCGGCTCGGTGCCCCCAGCCTAGGGGGAGCGGCATCGGGCGGCCATTGCGTGGGCCGGGACTTTGTCACGGCGTGCGCGAGGCATGCCGGGCGGCCCGGCGCCCTAGCCTGGGGGTGCAGCGTCACGTCAGCGCTCCGCGCTTTCGGCGCCGAGGAGAGGGGAATCCCCATGCGTACGCACCTGGTCACCGGAGCGGCATCCGGCATCGGAAAGGCCACCGCCGAGCTGCTGGTCGAGCGCGGCGACCGCGTGATCGGCGCCGATCTGCACGGCACCGACATCGACTGCGACCTGACCACCGTGCAGGGCCGGCACCTGCTGGTCGAGCGCACCACGGCGCTCAGCGGCGGCCGGATCGACAGCATCATCGCCGTCGCCGGCCTGGCGGCGCCCGTGCCCGCCACGGTCGGCGTCAACTACTTCGGCATGGTCGCCACGCTCGAGGGGCTGCGGCCGCTGCTGGCTGGCTCCGATGCGCCACGCGCGGTGGGGGTGGCGTCGATGGCGAGCCTGCTGCCCGCCGACGCGACGCTCATCGATCTGCAACTGGCCGGCGACGAACCGGCCGCGCTGGCCCGGGCCGCCGAACTCGCCGCCGACCCCGCCACCGCGAATCACATCTACAGCTCGTCGAAGGTGGCGTTCGCGCGCTGGATCCGTCGTGCCTCGGTCGCCCCCGAGTGGGCGGGTGCCGGCATTCCGCTGAACGCCGTCGCCCCTGGCGTCATCCTCACCCCGATGGTGGCGCCCCTGATGGCGACCGCCGAAGGGCGCGAGCAGATCGCGAAGGCCGTGCCCATGCCGCTCAACGGCCCGGCCGAGGCGATCGTCGTCGCCCGGTTGCTCGCGTGGCTCGCCAGCCCCGAGAACAGCCACCTGTGCGGTCAGGTGGTGTTCGTCGACGGCGGCAGCGATGTGATGTGGCGCGGCGACAGCGTGTGGTGACGACGCGCACCGGCGTCAGTCCTGTGCGCGGTCGCGCAGCTGCCGGCGCAGGATCTTGCCGGAGCTCGACTTCGGGATGCTGTCGACGAACTCGACCTGGCGCACCTTCTTGAACGGGGCGACCTGACCGGCGACGAAGGCCATCACCTCGTCGGCGGTCGTTGTCGCACCCGCGGCCGCGACGACGAACGCCTTCGGCACCTCCTGGCCGTCGTCGTCGAGCACGCCGATGACCGCGGCATCCATCACCGCCGGATGCTGCAGCAGCAGGGCCTCGAGCTCGGCCGGGGCGATCTGGTAGCCGTGGTACTTGATCAGCTCCTTGACCCGGTCGACGATCGAGAAGTAGCCGCCTGAGTGATACACGCCGATGTCGCCGGTGTGCAGAAAGCCGTCGTCGTCGAGCATCTGCGCCGTGGCATCCGGACGGCCGAGGTAGCCGAGCATCACATTGGGGCCGCGCAGCCAGAGCTCTCCCGGGCGGGTGCGGCCGTCGGCATCCGTCTCGGTGATCTCCTCGCCGGTGGCGGGGTCGATCAGCCGGCACTGAAGATTGGGCAGCAGCACGCCGACCGAGCTCACCGGGATGTCGTGGCGTTGGTAGGGCATGGCGTGGGTCACCGGGCTGGTCTCGGTGAGTCCGTAGCCCTGCATCATGCGTGCGTGCAGGCGGCGCCCGACCGCCTCGCCGGTGTCGCCGTCCAGCGGCGCGGCCCCCGAGAAGATCGTGTGCACGGTGGAGATGTCGAACTCGTCGACCATCGGATGCTTCGCCAGCGCCACGGCGATCGGCGGGGCGATGTACAGATAGGTGCAGCCGTGAGTCTGGATCGTGGCGAGGAATTCGGCCAGATCGAATCGCGGCATGGTCACCAGCGCCGCGCGCTCGCGCAGCGCCAGGTTGAGCAGCACGGTGAGTCCGTAGATGTGGAAGAACGGCAGCACGGCGAGCACCCGATCGGTGGGGTTCAGGTCGAGCACGGCGCGGGACTGCGCCACGTTGGCCACCAGGTTGCGGTGCGTGAGCATCACACCCTTCGGCACTCCGGTGGTGCCCGACGAGTACGGGAGCACCGCGAGGTGGGTGGCCGGGTCGAACTCCACAGCGGGGGCGGGATGCTGTTCGGCCAGCAGTGCGCCGAGGCTCGGGTGCCCGGGTGCGCCGTCGAGCACGATCAGGTGATCCG
>CAYLMS010000145.1:0-4847 GCA_964384455.1 uncultured Microbacterium sp.
TCTCGTTGACGTTCAGCGCCACCGCCGCCACCTCCTGCGGGGCGCCATAGGGGCACGGGCCGCGCAGGTCGTCGCGGATCGGGAGATCGTCGAGGGTCGCGCTCACAGCACCATGCTAGGCCGCGGCCGTCAGCGCCCTGACGCGTACTCCGCGGGGATCGCCAATTGTTCTCCCGCCGCGATCTGCGCGCCGTGCAGGGAGTTCAACCGCTGGATCGCACCGACGACATCGCGCGGATCGGCGTGCGGGGCCACCCGCTCGGCGATGGACCACAGCGAGTCGCCCGCCATCACCGTGACGGTCTGGAACGACCCCTCCGGCGCGCCGCCGTCGTGCGAGGCGAGCGCGGCGTTGCCGCCGGTGACGAGCACAGCCGCCAGCACGCACACGGCGGGCAATGCGGCGAGCGCCGCGAGCACGCGGCGACCGCGACGGGTCAGCCGAAGACGGGTGGGGGTGATGGTGATGGCGGTCATCGCTGCTCCTCGTTAGAGAAGAGGTCCGCATCCGATCTCGGCCGGGAGCGTCAGATGCGGATCTCTGTTCCGAAGTTATCTTCTATCGCTCAGATTGTCGAGCATCGAACGAATCAGAACCTTGTTTCCTGTGCGACACGCGAGCGGCTGACGCGTTTCGGGTCGGATTCGGATACCGTTTCGATAGGATCACCCCAGCACGAGCCTCCGACATTCGAAGGCGCAGTGCGGAACAGGAGCAGCAGATGTCCGACTCGACGGCGCCGTCCAGCCGGCGCGAGAAGCCGCAGACTCGCCGGCGCAAGAGCCTGAGCGACAAGCAGATGGCGATCCTGGAGGTGATCCAGCGCTCGATCGCCCGGCACGGCTATCCGCCGAGCATGCGCGAGATCGGCGACGCCGTCGGCCTGAAGTCGCTGTCGAGCGTGACCCATCAGCTCAACCAACTCGAGCTCAGCGGCTATCTGCGCCGCGACGCGGGCAAGACCCGGGCGATGGAGGTGCTGATCGACATCCCCGGCACGGCGGCGGAGAACCCAGCCGACGCGGGCCCCGCCGTCGGCGACGCCACGCTGGTGCCGCTGGTGGGCCGGATTGCCGCGGGCGTGCCGATCACCGCCGACCAGCAGGTCGAGGAGATCTTCCCGCTGCCGCGCCAGCTGGTCGGACGGGGTGAGCTGTTCATGCTGAAGGTGGTCGGCGAATCGATGCTCGATGCGGCCATCTGCGATGGCGACTGGGTGGTCGTGCGCGCGCAGTCGACGGCCGACAATGGCGACATCGTCGCCGCCATGCTCGACGGCGAGGCCACGGTGAAGGCCTTCCGGCAGCGCGACGGACACACGTGGCTGCTGCCGCGCAACTCTGCCTTCGAGCCCATCCTCGGCGACGACGCCGTGGTGCTCGGCAAGGTCGTGGCGGTACTACGGGCCGTGTGAGCGCGCCGCAGCGCGCTTCGCGCGGCGATGCGGCTGGATCGGCGGCGGCGGGCGCGCTATAAGGGTGGGATGAGCACCGACGCGTCGCCCGCCGCAGCCTCGATCGAGGAGCGCCTCGCGGCGCTGGAGGTGGAGAACGCCCGACTGCGACGCACGCCGCCGCCCGGTGGAAAGTGGCGGCCGTTCGTCTCGGCGCTGTGCATCGTGCTGGCCTCGGTGCTGGTGCCGGTCTCGATCGTAGGCGGCTGGGCGCGCGGCCAGCTGGTCGACGAGCAGACCTTCGTCGCCACGTTCTCTCCGCTCGCCCGCGACCCGCAGGTGCAGACGGCCGTGATCGACGCGGTCACCAGCACCATCGAAGACAAGGTCGACCTGGCCTCGGTGACCGACCAGGTGTTCGACGGCATCGTCTCGCTCGGCCTGCCGCCGCGTGCGGCGGCCGCGCTCAATCTGCTGCGCAAGCCCGCCGTGCAGGCGCTGCAAGGGCTCGTGCAGAACACGGTCACCCGCGTCGTGCAGTCCGATGCGTTCACCACCACGTGGGACACGGCATTGCGCGCCAGCCACCGCGCGCTGGTCGCAACGGCGTCGGGCAGCAGCGCCAACGGCGCCGTCACCATCAGCGACAACGGCACCATCGGCATCCAACTGGGTCCGATCATCGACAGCGTCAAGCAACGGCTCGTCGCCCGTGGCGTGCCCCTGGCCTCCGCCATCCCCTCGATCGACAAGACGATCGTGGTGGCGCAGAGCGACGCCCTGGTGACGGTGCGGGTGGTGTACGGGGTGTCCGCGGTGCTGGGCTGGTGGCTGCCGTTCGTCGCGCTGGCGCTGTTCGTGCTAGGCCTGCTGGTGGCCAGACGGCGCAGCGCGGCGCTGGTGGGCGCCGGGGTGGGCATCGCGGTAGGTGCGGGCGCGCTGGCGGCGAGCATCGACATCGGCGGGTCGCTGATCGCGCTGGGCGTGATCAAGGCGCCGATCGACACGAGTGCCCTCGGGGTGATCTACGGCCAGGTGGTCGCCGCGATGACGCGCACGGCCGTGGTCGTCATGCTGATCGGGATCGTGCTCGCGGTGCTGGCCTGGACGTCGGGCCGCTCGCGCGGCGCGCGCGCGCTGCGCTCGGGCGTGGGCGCGGTGAACGAGAACCTGCGCGCGGCGATGCTGGCGCGCGGTGCCGACACCGGCCGGTTCGGACACTGGATGTACGCGCAGCGTCGGCTCGTGCGCGTGCTGCTGGCATTGCTGCTCGTGCTGTGGCTCTGGCTGCTGCGCCCGTTCGGGACCGGCGAGGTGCTGCTCGTGCTCGTCGTGGGCCTGCTCGTCTGGTGGGTCTGCGAGCTCGTGCAGCGGCGACCGGATGCTGCGGCCGACGCCCTGGAGGCCGCAGCGGGCACCCCTGCGGCCGACGAGGGCGCGCCCGGGTCGGCGGACGCGCCCGCCGGGGGCTAGTCGACGGCCAGCGCCTGACGCGCTGCCCTGGTGGCTTCGACGATGTTCGCCAGTGACGCAGTGGTCTCGGGGTAGGCGCGCGTCTTCAGCCCGCAGTCGGGGTTCACCCACACCCGACCCACCGGCAGCGCGTCGACGGCGGCGGCGATGACCTCGCCCACTTCGGCGACGCTCGGCACCCGCGGCGAGTGGATGTCGTAGACGCCCGGCCCGATGCCCCGGTCGAAGCCGGCGGCGGCGATGTCGGCGATCACCTCACCGCGGCTACGCGCCGCCTCGATCGAGGTGACGTCGGCGTCGAGGCCGGAGATCGCGTCGATCACCGTCGCGAACTCGGAGTAGCACAGGTGGGTGTGCACCTGCGTGGCGGCCTGCGCGCCGCCTGTCGCGAGCCGGAACGAACCCACCGACCAGTCGAGGTAGGCCGGCTGGTCGGCCGTGCGCAGCGGCAGCAGTTCGCGCAGCGCGGGCTCGTCGACCTGCACGACGCGGATGCCGGCATGCTCGAGGTCGGCGATCTCGTCGCGCAGCGCGAGCGCCACCTGGTCGGCCGTCGCACCCAGCGGCTGGTCGTCGCGCACGAACGACCACGCGAGGATCGTCACCGGGCCGGTGAGCATGCCCTTCACCGGCTTGGCCGTCAGCGTCTGGGCGTACTGCGACCAGCGCACGGTGATCGGCGCCGGTCGGGACACGTCTCCCCACAGGATCGACGGCCGCGTGGCGCGCGAGCCGTACGACTGCACCCAGCCGTTGCGGGTCACCGCGAAGCCGTCGAGATTCTCGGCGAAGTACTGCACCATGTCGTTGCGCTCGGCCTCGCCGTGCACCAGCACGTCGATGCCGAGCTGCTCCTGCAGCCCGATCACGTCGGCGATCTCACGGCGCAGCTGAGCCTCATAGTCGGCCGTGGCCAGTTCGCCGCGATCGTGCTGCGCCCGCGCCTGGCGCAGCTGCGCCGTCTGCGGGAACGAGCCGATCGTCGTGGTCGGCAGCACGGGCAGGCCGAGACTCGCCTGCTCCTGGTCGCGCTGGGCCTGCGGTGCGCGCTGCCGGTCGGCAGCACCGACCTCGGCGAGCCGCGCCCGCACGGCGCCGTCGCGCACGCCGGGGGCACCCAGCCGGTCGGCCAGGGCTGCGGATGCCGCGGCGATCTCGTCGGCGATCGCGGGGCGCCCGGCATCCAGCCCGCGCGCGAGCGCCGCCACCTGCGCCACCTTCTGATCGGCGAACGCGATCCAGGACGCGAGGCGCGCGTCGAGCTCGGACTCATCGGCCACGTCGTGCGGCACGTGCTGCAGCGAGGTGGAGGTGCCTGCCGCCACCGGCGCGCCGAGTGCGCGCAGCGCCTCCAGCCGGTCGAACGCGGCACCGAGGTCGCCGCGCCAGATGTTGCGCCCGTCGATCGCGCCGCCCACGAGGGTCTTGCCCTCGAGACCGGGCTGTGCGGCCGGCACGCCCCCGCGCACCAGGTCGACGGCCAGCGCCTCCACGGGCGCCGCCGCCAGCACCGGCCACGCCGCACCGCTGAGCTGCCCGTACGGCGCGGCGACGAGGATCGCCGGGCGATCGGCGACCGCGCCCAGCACGGCGTAGGCGCGGGCCGCCGCATCCGCCAGCTCCTGCGCAGTGAACGGCAGCGACTCGGACACGAGCGCCGGCTCGTCGAGCTGCACCCATGCGGCCCCCGCGGCGCGCAGGCTCTGCAGCAGGTCGGCGTAGGCCGGCAGCAGCCGGTCGAGCAGGTCGAGGGTGCGGAACGATGCGGGCGCGCCGTCGGCGGGCTTCGCCAGCGCCAGCAGCGTGACCGGGCCGACCACGACCGGGCGGGTGACGAACCCGGACTCCACCGCCTCGCGCACCTGGGCGGCGAACCGGTCGCCCGACAGCGCGAACTCCTGATCGGCCGCGAGCTCGGGCACGAGGTAGTGGTAGTTGGTGTCGAACCACTTCGTCATCTCCAGCGGTGCGCGCTCGCCA
>CAYLMS010000146.1:0-4802 GCA_964384455.1 uncultured Microbacterium sp.
CGCCCGACGAGGGCTGACACCCGTTGCGGGGATCGTCGGCGACACGCCGGGTGTGGCGGGTCGGATGCCGCGTGGCGGCCAGGATCCCCGCATCCGGTGCCGCCGGGTAGGCGGGAGCAGCGGGACCCTACGGCCACAGCACCGGTGCCTCGCGCACCCCGAACTCGCGCCGCAGGGCGCTTCGCGCCGCGCCCCACCCGGCCATCCCGTGCACACCGGGCCCGGGCGACGTCGACGCCGAGCACAGGTACACCCCGGGCAGCGGCGTACGCCACGGATCGGGCCCGGCCACGGGGCGGCGCAGCAGCTGCGCGACCGAGAGCTCTCCGGCCGAGATGTCACCGCCGACGGCATTGGGGTGCCGGCGCGCGACGGCGGCGGCATCCTCCGCGTGCACGCCGAGCACGGTGTCACGAAAGCCGGGCGCGAATCGCTCCAGCTGCGCGATCACCGCCTCGGTGCGATCCAGGCGCGAACCGGCCGGAACGTGGGTGTAGGCCCACAGCGTGTGCCGGCCGGCCGGGGCCCGCGATGGGTCGAACACGCTGGGCTGCGCCACCAGCACGAAGGGCGAGGTCGGATGCCGCCCCTTCGCCACCTCGCGCCCCGCGCGCGCCACCTCGCCCCGCGTGCCGCCCAAGTGCACGGTGCCCGCCGCGCGCAGTCGCGCGTCGGCCCACGGCACCGGATCGCTCAGGGCGAAGTCGACCTTCGCGATGCCGTTGCCGTAGCGGAAGCGCTCGAGGCTGCGCCGATAGGCGGAGGGCAGCCGGTCGCCTGCCAGGTGCAGCAGCGCCCGCGGTGTGACGTCGAGCAGCACGGCCGCGGTGCGCGGGAGCTGGTCGAGCCCGCCCACCTCGACCCCGGTCACCAGCTCGCCGCCGTGCGCACGCAGGTCGGCGATCAGCGCATCGCTGATCGCCTGCGATCCGCCGAGCGGGATAGGCCACCCACGCGCATGCGCGTGCGCGGCCAGCGCGAGCCCCGAGGCCGCGGCGACCGCGGAGGGCAGCGGGCGGATGGCGTGCGCCATCGCACCGGCCAGCATTGCGGGCGCGGCGTGCTCACGGAACGGCGCATCCCACCACGGCCCGGCCTGCCCGGCGACGGCCGCGGCGAACCGCGCACGCACCCCCGCCTGCGGCGGCACGAGCGGGGAGCCCGTGAGCGCTGCGAGCTGGGCCGCGCGCCGTGCGAGCGGCTCGACCAGCCGCGCATAGGCGTGGCCGTCGCGGCCGAGCTCGTCGGCCGTGCGCTCGAGCGAACGGTAGGCGAGCGCGGCGCGGCCGCCGTCGAGCGCCTGGCCGAACGAGGCCTCCGGCACCGCGAACGCGATACGGCGCTCCAGCCCGAACCGCGCGAAGAAAGGCGACGCCAACCCGAGCGGGTGCACGGCGGAGCCCAGGTCGTGCCGGAAGCCCGGCAGGGTGAGCTCCGCGGTGCGCGCACCGCCGCCGGCGGCATCCCGTTCGAACACCCGCACGCGCAGCCCGGCACGGGCGAGCGTGACCGCCGCCGCCAGCCCGTTGGGGCCGGCACCGACCACGACCGCATCGACCTCGGCCACATCGCCCCTCTCACGCCTGGCCCTATCGTCGCGCACCGGCTGCACCACGCTCAACGACGGTGCGCCCGGGGAAAGACCCCGGGCGCACGGCGAGAAGACCGCGGCGGCGTCAGCTGAGCGCCTTGGCCTTGATCTTGTCGTAGTCCTCCTGCGTGATCGTGCCCGCGTCGAGCAGCGACTTCGCCTTGGCGATCTCGTCGGCGGGGCTGGCGCCCGCGACCTGCTGGATATAGGCGTCCTGCGCCTCCTTGACCTGCTGCATCTGGGCCGCCGAACGCTGTGCCATGCCGGGTCCGCGCGCGATCAGGTAGACGAGCAGCGTGAGGAACGGAACGAACACCAGGAAGATGATCCACAGCGCCTTGAGCCAGCCGTTCAGCTTGCGGTCGCGGAACAGGTCGCTGATCACCGAGAACAGCGCCATCAGGTAGGCGAAGAAGATGAAGAAGGTGAGGAACCACCAGATGAGGTCGCCGAGCGACCCCCAGAAGCCGTGGTACTCCACCGCGTTGTCGAACACTCGCACGGTCGTGCCTTTCTCGAGGGGAATCGACGCGCGCGCGTCGTCTGCGACCACTGTAGTCGCAGGACGGCGCCGATCCGGGCACGCGAGGCCGCTGGCCGCGAGGCCCGCTGGCCGGCAGGCCTGGCCGCCCGCGACCTCAGCACCCGCGGCGCCGCACGGCGAGGCATCCCGCGGCGGCACCGGCCGCGAAATAGGATGCCGCTCATGACCTTGGAGCGCTGGGACAGGCTCGCCTACTGGCCATTGCTCGTCACCGCCGTCGTGTTCATCGCCGTGTACTCGTGGCAGGTGATCGCCGATCTCAGCGGAACGCCCTATGTCGCCGCCCGCATAGTGATGGCGGCGTCGTGGGTGATGTTCGCCGCCGACTATCTCGTGCGCCTGGCGATCGCCTCGCCGCGCGGCCCGTGGTTCCGCGCACACCTGTTCGATCTGCTCGTGGTGCTGCTGCCCGCACTGCGCCCGCTGCGGCTGCTGCGTGCGCTCACCCTGGTACGCACGCTGCACCGCACGGCGGGCACCGCCTTGCGCAGCCGCATCTCGATCTACGGCGCGGGCGCCGCCGTGATCCTCATCTGGATCGCAGCCCTGGCCGAGCTCGAAGCGGAGCGCGGGGTGCCGCACGCGAACATCGAGAACTTCGGCGACGCCGTGTGGTGGGCATTTGTCACGCTGACCACCGTCGGCTACGGCGACTTCTATCCGGTGACTGCATGGGGGCGCACCGTGGCGGTATTGCTGATGTGCGGCGGCGTGACGGTGGTCGGGGTGGTCACGGCCACCACCGCGTCGTGGCTGATCGAGCGCGGATCGCACGGCGCCGACGGCGACGAGCCCGCCACGCGTCGACAGGTGCGCGCGCTCGCCGAAGAGGTGGCGGCGCTGAACGCGAAGCTCGGCGATGCCGGATCCCGCTGAGGATGCCGCGGGTGCCGCGCGGCCCGCAGCGCCGGCCGCGCGTGGGCCCGTCGCGATCGCGATGCTCGTGGGCATCGGCCTCGTGGCCGGACTGTTGTCCGGGCTGTTCGGCGTGGGCGGGGGCACCGTGATCGTGCCGCTGCTGGTGCTGCTGTTGAGATTCGACCAGCGCCTGGCGTCGGGCACGTCGCTCGCCGCGATCGTGCCTACCGCTGCGGTGGGAGTGGTCTCGTATGCGCTGCAAGGCTCGGTGGCGTGGCTGGCCGCGCTCATCCTCGCGGCCGGGGCGGTGGCAGGGGCGCAGCTGGGCACCTGGCTGCTGCACCGGCTGCCCGTCACGGCACTGCGCTGGGGGTTCATCGGGTTCCTGGCGGTCGTGATCGCGATGCTGTTCGTGGTGATCCCTTCGCGCTCGGCCATGCTCGAGCTCACCGTATGGTCAGCCGTGGCGTTGCTGCTGACCGGAGCGGCCACCGGTGTGCTGTCGGGACTGCTCGGGGTCGGCGGCGGCATCGTGGTCGTGCCCGCACTCATGCTGGGCTTCGGCGCGAGCGACCTGGTGGCCAAGGGCACCTCGCTGCTGATGATGATCCCCACCGCGGTGTCGGGCACGGCAGGCAACCTCCGCCGGCGCAACGTCGACCTGGTGGCGGCGGCGATCATCGGGGTCGCGGCCTGCACCACCACCGCGCTCGGGGCGTGGATCGCCACCCAGATCGACCCGTTCTCGGGCAATCTGCTGTTCGCTGGGTTCTTAGTGTTCATCGCGGTGCAGCTGGCGCTCCGGGCGGTGCACGGACGCCTCCGCCCGGGCGCGGACGGCGCGGATCGGTAGGATGATCCGGTGCCCGTGAACCCCGACCTGGTCGGCCGCGACTTCGCCCCCACGCGCCCGTATCTCGTGGGCCGTGAGAAGGTGCGCGAGTTCGCGCGTGCGGTGTTCGCCGACGATCCGCAGCACTCTGATCCCGAGGCGGCGCGCGGCCTGGGCTACCCCGACGTCGTCGCGCCGGTCACGTTCGCGATCGTGGTGCAGGACCTCACCCTGCAGCAGCTGCTGGCCGAGCCCGACTCGGGCATCGTGCTGCAGCGCGTGGTGCACGGCGAGCAGCGCTTCCGCTACTCGCGGCCGATCGTCGCCGGCGACGAGCTGACCGGCCGGTTGCGCGTCACGGCGCTGCGGGCCATCGGCACGGGGGCGATGGTCACCAGCGAGACCGAGATCACGGATGCCGAAGGCGCCCACGTCGTCACCGCCACCAGCGTGCTCGTGGTCGGGGGCGACGAGTGAGCGCCCTGCAGGTCGGTGACGTGGTCACCGAGCGCACCGTGCACCTGACCCGGGAGGCACTGGTGCGCTACGCCGGGGCATCCGGCGACTTCAATCAGATCCACTACCGCGACGACGTCGCCCGCTCGGTCGGACTGCCCGGGGTGCTCGCCCACGGCATGCTCACCATGGGCCTTGCGGTGCAGACCGTGGTGTCGTGGCTCGGCGACGCGGGCGCCGTGCTCGAGTACGGGGTGCGCTTCACCCGGCCCGTGCTCGTCGACGCGGATGCCGGCGCCGACGTGCACGTCGTGGCCAAGGTGGGCGCGATCGAGGGCGACGTCGCCCGCATCGACCTCACCGTGACGTGCGCTGACACGACCGTGCTGGGCAAGGCGCAGGCGCGCGTGCGGCTGCCGTAGCCGATGTCCGACGTCGAGCCTGTGCCGCTGTCGCAGCTGACCACGCTGCGCACCGGCGGCGCGCCCGCCCGCATGGTCGAGGCGCACACGACCGATGAG
>CAYLMS010000147.1:0-4778 GCA_964384455.1 uncultured Microbacterium sp.
GACGCTCATGGTCGGCGTGCTCCCCGATAGCGGCATCCAGAGCCAGGGAATCGCGGAGCAGCCGGTGCGCGCTCGCACAGTGCCGAACTTCGTCGGCGCTCATGGTCGCTGCGAGGGCGCGTGACGGCAACCTGGGCCGGTGATTCACCTCGTGCCGAACTTCGCCGACGCTCATGGTCGGCGTGCTCCCCGATAGCGGCATCCAGAGCCAGGGAATCGCGCCGCGTCGGCTTCGCCGACGCTCGAGGTCGCGGCATCCGGCGACGGCGACAAAGAGCGTCGGCGAAGCAGCACGCGCCCACGTCGCGCCTGCTCCTGCACAGGATGCCGCGAGGTTCGCGTCATCCACAACACATGACGCAGCCGAAGGCACGCACCGACGCCGCGGCGACGATGGACGGCATGTCCTGCCGACCCAGTCCGCTGCCCGCAGACCTCGGCGAGAGCTTCTCGTACCGATCGGCCCGTGCAGCCGGCGTGAGTGCCCGACGCCTGCGGCATCCCGACCTCGCGGCCCCGTTTCGTGGCGCACGGATGCGTCCGGCTGCGCACGACGACGAGCCGACCGACGATCCCCGCCTCGACGGCAGCCCGTACGCGCTGGAGGCGAGGCGCGCCGCCGGCGAGATCGCGCGTCGCGCGCGGGCGCTCGCGACGATTGCAGCGCCGGACTGGTTCTTCTCGCACACGACGGCGGCCGTGCTCTGGGGGCTGCCCGTGCCGTTGCGACTTCTGCGCGCCGCGGTGGGACCGGCGCGGGTCGGCGCGCGCCGACGGACCGCCGGCATCGATGTCGCGGTGCTGACACCGGGGCGCGCATCGCGCGCGGCGGGAGTGCGGGGCCATCAACTGTCTGCGGTGCTCGCGAGCGTGCGCACGGTGCACGGGCTTCGAGTGTCCAGCCCGGCGACCACGTGGGCGCTGCTGGCGGCGGAACTGACCGTCGATGAGCTGATCGAGCTGGGCGACGCCATCGTGCAGATCCCCCGCCAGGGTGGCATGCGGCGTGGGGGTGAATCCGACGCCTTAGCGACGATCGCGCAGTTGGTCGCCGCAGCGGATGCACCGTACCGACGCGCCGCCGGAAAGCTGCGGGATGCTCTGGCGGAAGTGCGCGTCGGCAGCTCCTCTGTCGCGGAGACACGGATCCGTCGGGATTGTCAGCGTGCCGGCCTGCCGAGCCCGGAGCTCGACTTCGATGTCTTCACTGCGGAGGGCGAGGCCATCGGCTACACCGAGCTCGCGCATCCTCGCTATCGACTGCTCATCGAATACGAGGGCGACCACCACCGCACGGATCGCGCGCAGTGGCAGCGCGACGTGGACAAGCACACGGCGTGCGCCGCCGCGGGATGGGAGGTGCTCCGGCTCACCGCGCGGCACGTGTACCCGTCGACCGCGCCCGCGGTGGAACGGATACGCGCGGCCCTGATCCGCCACGGGTGGCAGCCGTGACCGCGGCCGTGTAGCTACGGCATGCGGCAGGTGTCGCGACGCTGCGACGCGACGCGCGGGGTGCAGCGAATCGCCGACGCGCGTTGTCCGTTAGGGCGACCGGCACGACACCGACGGCCGGACAACCTCGGGGCGAGCGCCTGTCGCTGACGCGCGTTGTCCGCGTGCATGTCTTGGGGGACGATTCGGGTCGGGGAAACGGCAGGTAGGGTGCCGGCGGCCGAACGCCCACCGGGCGCCCCGGGGTCGGCCGACACGAATCCCCGACGCGCGACGTCGGCTCCAGCCATCGACACGACAACAGCGACCGGTAAAGAACCGACCGACACGAATCCCCGACGCGCGACGTCGGCTCGCCACGCCGAAGCGACGATCTGGGTCGGGGAAGTGCGCGGGGCTCGGCGCGCCGCCTTACGCGGCGACGTTCTGACGCAGCAGCCAGACGAGCAGCGCCTTCTGGGCGTGCAGCCGGTTCTCCGCCTCATCCCACACGACGCTCTGCGGTCCGTCGATCACTGCGGCGTCGACCTCGTAGCCGCGGTCGGCGGGCAGGCAGTGGATGAAGACCGCACCGGGTGCGGCCAGGTCCATCAGCTCCTGGGTGACCTTGTAGCCGCCCAGGTCGCGCAGCCGCGCGGTCTTCTCCTCCTCCTTGCCCATCGACACCCACGTGTCGGTGACGATGACATCGGCACCTGCGGCGGCCTCGTTCGGGTCGGTGTACAGCGTCACCGAGCCGCCAGTCTGCGCGGCGCGGCGATCGGCGTCGGCGATGACATCCTGCCGCGGCGCATACGCGACCGGGGATGCGACCCGCACCTGCATGCCCGCGGTCACGCCGGCGAGCACGTAGGAGTGCGCCATGTTCGACATGCCGTCGCCGAAGAAGGCCAGCGTCAACCCGGCCAGCTCGCCCTTGTGCTCGCGGATGGTGAGCAGGTCGGCGAGCAGCTGGCACGGGTGGAAGTCGTCACTCAGCGCGTTGACCACAGGCACGGTCGTGCCGCGCGCCATCTCTTCGAGCCCCGCCTGCGCGTAGGTGCGCCACACGATCGCGGCGACCTGGCGCTCCAGCACCCGCGCCGTGTCGGCCGGAGTCTCCTTGCCCCCGAGTTGACTGTTGGCGGTGGAGATGATCAGCGGCGAGCCGCCCAGGTCGGCGATGCCGACAGCGAACGACACCCTGGTGCGCGTGGAGGACTTGTCGAAGATGACCGCCACCGTCTGCGGCCCGGCCAGCTCCTTGTTGGCGAACCGGTCGTTCTTCAGCTCGAGCGCGAGGTCGAGGATCTCGCGCTGCTCAGCCGGGCTGAGGTCGTCGTCGCGCAGCAGATGGCGGGTCATGCGGGAACCTCCGGGTGGGTCGCCGCGACGGCGGCGAGGCTTTCGGCGAACAGGGGCTGGAACTCGGCGATCTCGGTGCTGGCGAGGTTCAGCGCGGGGGCGATGCGGATGGTGCTCTCGTTCGCCGCGTTGACGATGAGGCCGCGCTGCTGGGCCTCGGCGACCACGTCGCCCGCGACCGGTGCGGTCAGCTGCACCCCGATCAACAGTCCGCGCCCGCTCATGCCCGCCACGAGCGGTGAGCCGATGTCGGCCACGACCGCCCGGATCTCGGCACCGCGGACCACGGCGTTGGCGGGCAGGTCGGATGCCTCGATCTCGCCCAGCACCGCGCACGCCACCGCGCACGCGAGCGCATTGCCCCCGAAGGTGGAGCCGTGGGTGCCAGGCGTGAACAGCTCCGCCGCCTGCCCGAAGGCGATCAGTGCACCGATCGGGAAGCCGCCGCCGATGCCCTTGGCCACCGTGATCGCGTCGGGCACGATGCCCGCGTGCTGGAACCCGAACCACGCGCCGGTGCGCCCCGCGCCGGTCTGGATCTCGTCGACGATGAGCAGCGCCCCGTGCCTGGCCGTGAGCTCCCGCGCCGCCTGCAGGTAGCCGTCGGGCAGGTCGATCACCCCGGCCTCGCCCTTGATCGGCTCGACGACGAGCGCGGCGACGCGATCGTCCAGCGCCTGCTCGAGCGCCGCGACGGTGGACTCGAGGTGCTCCACCCCCGGAGGCATCGGCTCGAACGGTGCACGCATCGCCGGCTTGCCGGTGAGCGCGAGCGCACCCATGGTGCGGCCGTGGAACGAGCCCTGCAGCGCGAGGATGCGCGGGCGTACGGCGCCGCCGTGCAGCCGGGCGAGCTTGAAGGCCGCCTCATTGGCCTCGGCGCCGGAGTTGGCGAAGAACACCCGGCCGTCGGGCCCGGTGCCGGCCAGCCGCTTGAGCGTGGCGGCCAGGGCGAGCTGCGGCGGCGTGGCGAAGTAGTTCGACACGTGGGCCAGGGTCGCCGCCTGACGCGAGACCGCCTCGACGAACACGGGATGCGCGTGGCCAAGTGCGTCGACGGCCACGCCGGCCAGGAAGTCGAGATAGCGCCGACCCTCGGCATCCCACAGATACGAGCCCTCGCCGCGCACGAACTGCGCCATGCGGGGGCCCACGTTGCGGATCAGATCGCGCTGCGCATCGTCGGTCCAGGTCACTGCGCCACCACCTCCGTGCCGATGCCCTGCTGGGTGAAGATCTCGACGAGCACCGAATGCGGCACGCGGCCGTCGATGATCGCCGCCGCGTCGACGCCGCCCTCGACCGCATCCAGACACGCCTGCATCTTCGGGATCATGCCCGACTCCAGCCGCGGCAGCATGGCGCGCAGCTCGGCGGCGGTCAGATGCGACACCAGCGAGTCGCGGTCGGGCCAGTCGGCATAGAGGCCGGGCACGTCGGTGAGGATGTCGAGCTTCGCGGCGTGCAGCGCGATGGCGAGCGCGGCTGCCGCGGCGTCGGCGTTGACGTTGAGCGATGCGCCAGGGCTGTCGAGATCGGGGGCGATCGAGGAGACGACCGGGATGCGCCCCGCGTGCAGCTGGTCGAGCACCGGCCGTGGGTCGACCTCTACGACATCGCCGACCTGACCGAGGTCGTGCTCCACGCCGTCGATCGTCACGCCCTTGCGACGGCCGCCGAACAGCCCGGCGTCCTCGCCGCTCAGTCCGGTGGCGAGCGGACCGTGCGCATTGATGCGGGTGACCAGCTGCGGATTGATCTGCCCGGTGAGCACCATGCGCACCACCGAGATCGCCTCGACGCTGGTGACCCGGTAGCCGGCCTTGAACTCGCTGGGGATCTCGAGCCGGTCGAGCATGCGCGAGATCTGCGGCCCCCCGCCGTGCACCACCACGGGCTTGACCCCCACGTGCCGCAGATAGGCGATATCGGCCGCGAACGCCTCCTGCAGCTCGTCGCTGACCATCGCGTTGCCGCCG
>CAYLMS010000148.1:0-4775 GCA_964384455.1 uncultured Microbacterium sp.
CCAGCGTGAAGATCTCGGGCGCCGTGCGGATCTGCAGCGCCGGGTCCTCGCTCGTGACCAGAGCGCCGCCGTCGGTCGCGGCCGTCACTCGCACCAGCCCGTGCCTGGCCGCTTCGCGCTCGATCAGGTAGTCCAGCGGTTGCGGGATGCCGGTCAACGACAGCTGTGTGAGGAACTCTCGCAGCGACGCGGCGGTCTCGCCTGCGGCGACCGCGGAGGCCACCGACTGCGCGGTGAAGCGGTAACTGGATGCCTGCGCCCGCGATTCGCGCATGGCCATGGCGCGCAGCCGCAGGTCGAGGGCGTGGGCGAGCGGACCTGGTGCGATGGCGGTGAGGTCGGCCTGCAGGTAGACCCGGTCGACCTCGCGCGGCAGCAGCGCCACCAGGGCCCCGGCGTCGGCCGCGCGGCCTTCGCGCAGGGCGAGGGCCCACTCGGGCTCGGCGGCGCCGGCTACAAGGCCCCAGAGCCCGGCGATCTCCGCCTGGCGGGCGGCGACGGCCGGCCAGTCCGGATCGAGCGGATACGCCCCCGTCCACTCCGCTACAGGCAGATATCCGCCGGCGTCCGTGCGCACGCCCGGGGGCAGCGTCGCCCGCATCGCAGTCACCAGTTGCTCCCAGCGTGCGGCGTGCGGGGCGTGCAGCCACCGGTCGGCGGCTGCCGTGCAACTCAGCTCGCGGCCCGCTGCGCGCAGCAGCCCCGCCGCGAGCGCGCTGTCGACCAGTTCGTCGAGCACCTCGCCGGGTGCCGTGATGCCGGCGTCGGTGAGCCGCTTGCGGTCGAGCGCGCTCAGCCGCTGGGCCGTCGTACGGCTCAGCGGCGCGCGCGCGCACGTGATCAGCACCTCGCTGAGGGCGGCGAGCGCGTCGAACACGCCCTCGGCAGCTGCCGCGGCCTCCGATTCCGAAGCCGGCCGCGGTGCCGCGGTCGCCGCCGGCGCGAAGGCGGCGGGCGTGCGCTGCGCGGCCGCGCGCACGCGCGCGCGCACCTGCGGATACGGTTCGCCCGCCTCGTCGGCCAGGGCGAGGCCGGGCAGCCCGGCCGCGACGATCGCGGCGGCATCCTGGTCGTGCAGCGCGATCAGCGCCGCGCGTGGCAGCCGGGCCAGGGCGCGGTCGATCGACGCATCGTCGAGCAGGCCGTCGGCCGCGTCGAAATAGTCGTGCCATGCGGCGCCCGCCGACACTGCCCGTGCCGCGAACAGTCGCTCGAGTTCGGCGTCGGCGCGGGCGCCGAGCCAGGTCGCGAGCACACGCACGTCGCCGTTCACGAATCCGCCTATGCGCTCCGGTTCGCCCGTGCGCGCCGCACGAAGCTCATCACCAGCAGCAGGATCAACAGCAGGAACGCCAGCGGCAGTCCGATCCACGGCACCGCGGCGACGACCGGCCAGGCGCCCTCGCCGAAAGCGGTGCCGTGCACGCCGAGGGCCATGCCCGCCAGGATCGCGAAGAACGACACGATCGACGCGGCGGCCAGCCCCAGGGCGGTGAACGCCAGCACGCGGTCGATCGCGCGCACCGGGATGTCGCCAGGCTCGGGGTCGCTCATCTGATCCAGCCTAGTCGGCCGGGCGCGTGCCGTAGGCTGGACGAGGGGGCCGACGGCGCTCCTTTTCGGCACGCCCAGGCGGCGACATTCACAGCGAGGTTCTCTCATGCCCACCGGCAAGGTCAGGTTCTACGACGAGGAGAAGGGGTTCGGATTCATCGCGTCCGACGATGGCCAGGACGTCTTCCTGCATGCCACGGCACTGCCCGCCGGTGCCGCGGCGCCCAAGCAGGGCACCCGCGTGGAGTTCGGCGTGGCCGACGGGCGGCGCGGGCCGCAGGCGTTGTCGGTGCGCGTGCTGGAGGCTCCGGCGGCCGTCGCCAAGCCGAAGGGCAAGCGCAAGCCCGCCGACGACATGGCGGTCATCATTGAAGATCTCGTGAAGCTGCTCGACGCGATCGGCGGCGACCTGCGCCACGGGCGCTACCCGAGTGGCGGCCAGGCGACGAAGGTCGCGGCGATGCTGCGCAAGGTGGCCGATGACCTCGAAGGCTGACCTCCCCGATCCGCGACTGCTCGCCGCGCACGATCTCGCGCTCGCCGCGCTGCACGAGATCACCCCGGCGTCGTCGGTCGGGGCGCCGATCGGTTACACGGTGGAGCCCGACGGCGTGGTGTCGTTGCGCTTCGCGACGACTCTCGCCGGATACCCGGGGTGGTTCTGGACGGTCAGCGTCGCGCGCGTCGACGACGAGGAGCCCACCGTGCTCGAGGCCGAGCTGCTGCCCGGCGAGGGTGCGCTGCTGGCCCCCGAGTGGGTGCCGTGGGCGGTGCGGCTGGCCGAGTACCAGGCGCAGCAGGCGACCGCCGAGGCAGAGCGCGCGGCCGAGGAGGCCGACGGCCAGGATGCCGACGGCCAGGATGCCGACGGCCAGGATGCCGACACCGGGGCGCGCGAGGGCGACCTCGACCACGTCGACGACTCGCTGCTCGACGAGCTTGACGACGAGTTGGAGCTCGATGACGAGTTGGAGCTTGACGACGAGTTGGAGCTTGACGACGAGTTGGATGACGACTTCGACGACGACGGGGCGGTGCTGCGTTCGGGCGACCTCGACGGCGTCGATATCGACGAACTCGATGAGTCTGGCGCGCCCGAGCCCGAGTCGGACGAGCCCCGGCCCGACTCGCGCTGACGTGCTACAACCGCTCGATGGTGTAGTCGATGCACTCGAGTAGCCGGCGCACGTCGTCGGGATCGACCGAGACGAACGTGGCCACGCGCAGCTGGTTGCGTCCGAGCTTGCGGTACGGCTCGACGTCGACCACGCCGTTGGCGCGCAGGCTGGCGGCGATCGCCGCGGCGTCGACCGACGCGTCGAAGTCGATCGTGGCGACGACGGCCGAGCGATGCGCCGGGTCGGCCACGAAGGGGTTCGCGACCGCGGATGCCTCGGCCCAGGCGTACACCGCGTCGGACGACGCGCGCGTGCGCGCGCTCGCCCACGCCAGCCCGCCCTGCTCGAGCATCCAGCGCACCTGCTCGTCGAGCAGCACGAGCGTCGCGATCGCCGGGGTGTTCAGCGTCTGCTGCAGCCGCGAGTTCTCGAGCGCCTTGCTCAGGCTGAGGAACTCGGGGATGTAGCGGCCCGAGGCGGCGATCCGCCCGATGCGCTCGATCGCCGCGGGTGAGACGGCGGCGAACCACAGCCCGCCGTCCGCGCCGAGGTTCTTCTGCGGCGCGAAGTAGTACACGTCGCACTCGGCGAGCTCGACGTCGAGGCCACCGGCGGCGCTGGTGGCGTCGATCACGGTGAGCGCACCGTCGTCGCCGTGCACGCGGCGCACCGGCGCCCACACCCCGGTGGATGTCTCGTTGTGCGGCCAGGCGTACACGTCCACGCCCTCGAGCGGCTCTGCGGCCGTGCGCGAGCCGGCGGGTGCCTCGCGCACGTCGGGGGCGCGCAGCCAGGGAGCGGTGGCGGCCGCGGCGAACTTGGCGCTGAACTCCCCGAACACCAGGTTCTGGCTGCGCTGGTCGATGAGCCCGAACGCTGCGGCATCCCAGAACGCGGTCGACCCGCCGTTGCCGAGCATGATCTCGTAGCCGTCCGGCAGCCGTAGCAGTTCGCCGAGGCCCGCTCGCACCTCGGCGACGAGGCTCTTCACCGGAGCCTGCCGGTGCGAGGTGCCGAGCAGCGCCGCGCCGGGTCCGGCCAGGCGCGCGACCTGCTCGGGCCGGATCCGCGAAGGCCCCGCACCGAATCGTCCGTCGGCGGGCAGGAGTTCGCGGGGAAGGTCCACGTGCGGCATGACCCGATTCTAAAGGCGGCCACCGGGCCGCCTTTCACCCGAGGACCGGTGCCGGGGCGCACCGGGATAGGCTTGCCGGGCACCCCACGGGAAGACGTCATGGCCGATCTCATCGACACCACGGAGATGTATCTCCGCACCATCCTCGAACTCGAGGAGGAGAACATCGTGCCGCTGCGCGCCCGGATCTCGGAGCGGCTCGGCCACTCCGGGCCGACCGTATCGCAGACGGTCGGCCGGATGGAGCGCGATGGGCTCGTGGTCGTCTCCGACGACCGCACGCTGGAGCTCACCGGCACCGGGCGGCAGAAGGCCGTGGATGTCATGCGCAAGCACCGGCTCGCCGAGCGGCTGCTCGCCGACGTGATCGGCCTCGACTGGGCGTACGTCCACGAAGAGGCGTGCCGGTGGGAGCACGTGATGAGCGAACAAGTGGAGCGGCGGCTGATCGAACTGCTCGGGCATCCCACGGAGTCGCCCTACGGCAACCCGATCCCCGGGCTCGATCAGCTGGGCGGAGTGGCCTCCGCACAGTTCGAGCAGGGCGTGGTGGGGCTGGTCACGCGGCTGCACGCCGCATCCGGTGGGGTGCAGGGCACCGTGCGGCGCCTCGCCGAGCCGGTGCAGGTCGACCCGGAGCTGCTCGCGCAGCTGCGCGACGCCGGCGTGCAGCCCGGCGCGCACGGCGACTTCCGCTTCAGCGAGGGCTACGTACTGGTGCAGATGGACGGCAACGACGAGGCGCTGGAGCTGCCGGTCGAGGTCGCCGCGCACCTCTTCCTCGTCGCCGATCAGGACTGATTCCCGCTCGCCGACCGGGTTGATGGATGCCGCCAGGGGCGCCGATGACACGGTTCTCATGGTCGCCGACGTGACATGATCGTGACCTTCCGGTAGCCTCGATGAGTCCGTCGGGCGTCAAGCCGGCCCGGGACAACCGCCCGGAACGCCCCTCAGGCTCGTCATCC
>CAYLMS010000149.1:0-4773 GCA_964384455.1 uncultured Microbacterium sp.
AGCGCGCGCGCGAGGCGCTGCACGCCGCCGGGGAGCTGGACTGGGTCGCGGTGAAAATGGGACTGCGTCCGCTGGACGCCGGAATGGATGCCAGAATCGGCATGATCCGGCACGCCGTCGACACCGTGCGGGCGGCGGCACTGGACTGAGGCGACGCGGATGTCGCCGAGCATGAGAGGCGCGTAGATGGTCGATGCGCAGACCTGCGACGTCGTCATCGTCGGCGGCGGCCACAACGGCCTGACCGCCGCCGCCTATCTCGCCAAGGCCGGCTTGTCGGTGCTCGTGCTCGAGCGGCTCGAGCACGTCGGCGGCGCGGCGGTCAGCGCCGTCGCGTTCGACGGGTTCGACGCACGACTCTCGCGCTACTCGTACCTCGTCAGCCTCCTGCCGCGCCGCATCGTCGACGACCTGGGGCTGCGCATCGAGCTTGCGCGGCGCCGCTACTCGTCGTACACCCCGGTGCCCGGCGACCCGGAGGGCCGGGGGCTGCTGATCGACGACGGCGACGCCGAGGCGACGCGGCGATCGTTCGCCGCCATCGGCGCCGCAGACGACGCGGCGGCGTTCGACGGCGTCGGCGAGGAGATGCGCCGGGTGGCTGCGGCGATCTGGCCGACGATGACCGAGCCGCTGCCCACGCGCACTCAGGTGCGGGAGCGGCTCGACGATGACGCGTTGTGGGATGCCGTCTTCGAGCGGCCGATCGGCGAGTTCATCACCTCGCGGGTGCGCGACGACGTCGTGCGCGGCGTCGTCGCCACCGATGCCCTGATCGGCACCTTCGCGAGCCTCGACGACCCGGGCCTGGCGCAGAACCGCTGCTTCCTCTATCACCTGATCGGCGGGGGCACCGGCGACTGGGATGTGCCGGTCGGCGGCATGGGCGACATCACCCGGCAGCTCGCCGAGGCGGCGCAGGCGGCGGGGGCCGACATCCGCACGGGTGCCGAGGCGACCGCGATCTCACCGACCGGTGCCGTGACCTTCACCGAGCGCGGCGTTGAGCACGCCGTCGTCGGCGGCCGCGTGCTGGCGGGGGTCGCTCCGTACGTGCTCGGCCGGCTGCTCGGTGACGCCGGCGGGAAGCCCGCCCGGCCCGAGGGCGCACAGGTCAAGGTCAACCTGCTGCTGACGCGCCTCCCGCGGCTGCGCGACGCGACGGTGCCGCCGGAGGCCGCCTTCGGCGGAACGTTCCACATCAACGAGTCGTACCCGCAACTGCAGCGGGCGTACGCGGATGCCGCGGGCGGTGCCATCCCGCACCCGCTCCCGTGCGAGATCTACTGCCATTCGCTGACCGACCCGTCGATCCTGGGGCCTGAGCTCGCGGCGCAAGGGGCGCACACGCTCACGGTCTTCGGCCTGGATGTGCCGGATCGTCTGCTGAGTGCCTCGAACAACGACGAGCTGCGCGAGCGGCTGCGGCGGGCGGTGCTGGATTCGCTCGACTCGGTGCTCGCCGAGCCCATCGAGAACGTCGTGATGCGGGATGCGGCGGGCCGCGCGTGCATCGAGACCCGCACGACCCGCGACCTCGAGGAGTCGCTGGGCATGACCGGCGGCAACATCTTCCATGGCCCGCTGGCATGGCCGTTCGCCGAAGACGACGCGGCGCTCGACACGCCTGCCCGCCGCTGGGGCGTGGCGACCGTGCACGAGCGGATCCTTCTGTGCGGCGCCGGCGCGCAGCGCGGCGGCGGCGTGAGCGGGCTCGGCGGGCACAACGCCGCGATGGCGGTGTTCGAGGCGCTGGGCGGGTGATCCGCCGGCAACGCGAAAGCCCCGCGATCCCAGTGTTTCCAAGGGTTCGCGGGGCTTCGAAGCTGGCGGTGACGGTGGGATTTGAACCCACGGTAGGGGGTTACCCTACACGACTTTTCGAGAGTCGCACCTTCGGCCGCTCGGACACGTCACCGCCGACGATTGTACGCGACGGGCCAAGGGCGCGCGAATCGCGGCGGCGGCCGGCGCGCCAGGCCGCGCGCGGCACCGTCATCGCGGACCTATCCTCGGGGCATGCGGTCACCGGCGGCCTGGCTGCGGGGCGTGCGTCACCCCGAGGCGTACCACGGGCGCGCGGCGACTCACGGATTCTTCGAGGGCTGGTACGTCAAGCTCGTCAGCGCCGATCGGGCGCAGCGCTGGGCGGTGATCCCCGGCATCTTCCGCGGTATCGGCGGCGCGCCCGACGAGGCGTTCGTGCAGGTGCTCGACGGGCTACGCGGCAGGTCGTGGTACCACCCGTTCCCGGTCGCCGAGTTCGCGGCATCCGACCGCGTCTTCGATGTGCGGGTCGGCGGCAACCGGTTCGATGCGACCGGGGTCACGCTCGACCTGCCGCAGCTGCGGGGCCGTATCGACTTCGCCTCGCCGCTCGAGCCGTGGCCGGTCACCTGGCGCGAGCCGGGCATCATGGGCTGGTACGGGCTGGTGCCGTTCCTGGAATGCTTCCACGGCGTGGTGTCGTTCGGGCACGGACTGGCCGGTACCCTCGAGGTCGAGGGCGTGCCGCACTCGTTCGGCGGCGGTCGCGGCTACCTCGAGAAGGACTGGGGAAAAGCATTCCCCGCCGGTTATGTATGGCTGGCGGGCAATCACCTCGACGCAGACCAGGATGCTTCGCTGGTAGCCTCCGCGGCGATCATCCCGTGGCTCGGCGGATCGTTCCGCGGCTGGATCGTGGGCCTGCGGCACAGCGATCGGCTGCACCGATGGACCACGTACAACCGCTCGCGGGAGCGCGCGCTCGAGATCACCGACACCCGGGTGCGCTGGGCGATGGAAGGGCCCGACGGCACGCTCGAGCTCGACGCGCTGCGCGTGCGCGGCGGCCTGCTGCACGCCCCGCTGCGCACGGCCATGCATCGCCGCGTGGAGGAGACGCTCGACGCCCGCATCGGCATCCGTCATAGCGCGCGGGATGGCCGCGTGCTGCTCGAGGGCGTGATCGATTGCGCGGGTCTCGAGGTGTTCGGCGACATCGACCGGCTGCTCGCGCTGCGCCCCCGCCGCTGACCCGCCGCCTGCACCCCCGCCGGCTGCACCCCGCACCGTGCCGCGCTGCGCGCCGCGCGCCGCGTGCCGCCCAGAATCGCCCAAACGCCCTGAACCCGCCGAGACTTCCCGCGGCACATCCCGCGCCGCGGGGAGTCTCGGCGCAGCCGGGGCGTTTCGGCGCAGCCGGGGCAGTTCGGGGAGACCGCAAGGGCGGTTCGGCGAAACCGCAGGGACGGTCGGTGGATGTGGCTGCCTGAGTCGCCCGCGCGCTCAGCGCTCGCCGCGCAGGTGGGCCTGGGTCAGCTGCTCGTACTCTTCGTCGGTGAGGTCGTCGAACGACTTCGCCTCCCTCTTGTCGCTGTGCATCCACCGGATCATGAGGATGACGAGCACCGGCACGTCGGCCATCTCGGCGATGAACCACAGGAAGTCGCCCGACAGGTGCTGGTCGTGCAGCGGATTGGGCCACCACGCCAACGTGCTGGTGACCACCGGGGCGTGGTCGAGCACTGCGTCGTTCAGGCGAAGCAGGATGCCGGGGATCGAGTCGATCAGCAGTTCGACGAACGCCAGCAGGAACTCGATCGTGATGAACAGCCCCGTGTGCACGGCGCCGAGCGCGGCCAGCGGCAGCACCATCACCAGCCCGAGCAGCGGCACGATCACCCCGAGGCTCGCCTCGACCCACGGCGTCGTGCGCAGCACGCCCGCCAGCGGCGTGAGGAACAGGCAGAACACGGATGCCACGAAGATCGTGGCGAACATCGCATTGCCGAACAGCCGCACGATGCGCCACTGCAGCACCCGCACGACGCGCGCAGCGCCGGATTCCCCGCTCGCGCGCTGCAGCAGCTCGAGCGGTCGTCCGAGCACGATCAGCGCGGGCACCACGAAGATCAGTAGCGCAATGCGGGTGGTGAAAGCCCAGCGCAGCTCGGCCGAATACACCCCGAGGAACCCCAGCTCGATGACGGCGAACGAACCCATGCCGAGGCCGTAGAACGCGAGCGTGTGGCGCAGCGGCCAGGCCTCCCCCCGCGCGCGCACCCGCAACAGCCCCCAGGCATACAGCGCGCACGCCACGAACAGCACGCCGATCGTCACCGGATCGGCGCGCCACGTGCTGAGGAAGACGGCAATGGGAGGCGTGCATCCAGCGTACGCTCGTCATCTTCGCGCCAGCGCGCCGCGCAGCGGGTTGAATGGGGGCGAGAAGAGAGGCGCGGATGACGCTCACCGACCTGCTGGCAATCGACCACCCGATCGTGCTCGGCCCCTTCGGCGGGCTGAGCTCCGTCGCGCTCACCGCCGCGGTGAGCGACGCGGGCGGCCTCGGCTCCTACGGCCTCTACGGCTACTCGCCCGAGCGCATCGCCGACACGATCGCGCGGCTGCGGGATGCCACGGCCCGCCCGTTCGCGGTCAATCTCTGGCTGCCCACGGGCGACGAGATCGCGCCCGCCGATGCCCCGCTGGAGTCGACGCGAGCCGCGGCCGCCGCGCTGTTCGAGGCGCTCGACATCGCGCAGCCGAGCCTGCCCGAGCAGTTCCTGCCCGATCCGGCCGCGCAGCTGGATGCCGTGCTCGAGGCGGCGCCCGCGGTGCTCAGCGTCGTGTACGGCGTGCCGGAGCCCGCACTGATCGCCGCCGCGCGCAACCGCGGCATCCGTGTGATCGGCACCGCCACCACCGTCGCCGAGGCGGTGGCCCTGGATGCCTCGGGTGTCGACGCGATCGTCGCCACCGGTGCCGAGGCGGCGGGGCACCGGGTGT
>CAYLMS010000150.1:0-4752 GCA_964384455.1 uncultured Microbacterium sp.
GAGGATCTTGCGGCTCTCGTTGCGCAGCTTCTTCTCCTCGTCGGTCTCGCCCTCGCCGTCGTCGACGATACTGCCGGCGAGCGGGATGACGTCGAACGCGATCGGGGCGACGTACTTCTGCGGAGCGGGGAAGGCGACGGCCGCGCCGTCGTGCACGAGACCGATGGTCTCACCCTGCGCCATCGCCGCCTCGACCTGCTCGAGCAGTTCCTGCGCACCGGCCAGGCCCGACCCGCTGACCGCCTGGTAGGTGCTCACGACGAGCCGCTCGAGCCCCGCCTCGGCGTCGAGCGCCTTCAGCACGGGCATGGCGGCCATCGTGGTGCAGTTCGGGTTGGCGATGATGCCCTTGGGCAGGTGTGCGATGGCGTGCGGGTTGACCTCGCTGACCACGAGCGGCACGTCGGGATCCATCCGCCAGGCGCTGGAGTTGTCGATGACCACCGCCCCGGCCTCGGCGAACCGGGGGGCATGTGCGCGGCTGCCGGTGGCGCCCGCCGAGAACAGGGCGATGTCGATGCCTGCGACGTCGGCGGTGGCGACATCCTCGACGACCACGCTCTCGCCGGCGAACACGATCGACGAGCCCGCCGAGCGCGCCGTGGCGAACAGCCGCAGCTCGCGCACCGGGAAGGAGCGTTCGACGAGGATCTCGCGCATGACGGTGCCCACCTGCCCGGTGGCGCCGACGATGGCGACGGAAAGTCCTGAGTCGGAGATGCGGGTCATTTCGGGCTCCTCGAGGGGGCGCGGCCGCGCGCGGCCGATCGGATGCCGACGCTGGCGGTGCTCGCGATTCTACCGGCCCGTGCCGGGCTCAGCGGCCGGTGCCGGCGTGCACGACGGCGTCGGTGTCGCCGTCGAGCCCATACGCCGCGTGCACCACGCGCGCGGCGTGGGCCAACTCATCACCGTGCACCACCACCGAGATGCGGATCTCGGAGGTGGAGATCATCTCGATGTTGATGCCCGCCGCCGACAGCGCCGCGAACAGCGTCGCCGACACGCCCGAGTGGGTGCGCATGCCGGCGCCGACGACCGAGAGCTTGCCGATCTGGTCGTCGTGCACGAGGCTTTCGAAGCCGATCGCGGGCTGGTCTGCCGCGAGCGCGCGCAGCGCTGCTGATGCGTCGGACTTGGGCAGAGTGAACGAGATGTCGGTGCGACCGGTGGTCGCGGCCGACACGTTCTGCACGATCATGTCGACGTTCGCGCCCGAGCGGGCGACGATCGTAAAGATCTCGGCCGCCTTGCCCGGCACGTCGGGCACACCGATCACGGTGATCTTCGCCTGGCCGAGATCGGTCGCCACGCCCGCGACGATGGGCTCTTCCATGACTTCTCCCTCTCGGCCGTCCGGCCGGGTTATCCCGGCTCCGAGCACGTAGGTGCCCGGGCCCGAGGTGAACGTCGAGCGCGCGTGGATCAGCACGCCGTGCCGGCGCGCGTACTCCACCGCCCGGATGTACAGCACCTTCGCACCGTTGGCCGCGAGTTCGAGCATCTCCTCGCTGGAGACGACGTCGAGCTTGCGCGCCTTGGGCACCACTCGTGGATCGGCGGTGTAGATGCCGTCCACGTCGCTGTAGATCTCGCACACGTCGGCCTCGAGGGCGGCGGCCAGCGCGACCGCCGTCGTGTCGGAACCGCCGCGGCCGAGGGTCGTGATGTCGCGGGTGTCGCGGTTGAACCCCTGGAATCCTGCCACGATGACGATCGCGCCCTCGTCGAGCGCCTCGCGCAGGCGCACCGGGGTGACATCCACGATGCGCGCAGAGCCGTGATCGGCGGTCGTGATCATGCCCGCCTGGCTGCCCGTGAACGAACGCGCCTCGAAGCCCATCGAGTGGATCGCCATCGCCAGCAGCGCCATCGAGATGCGCTCGCCGCTGGACAGCAGCATGTCGAGCTCGCGCGGGGCGGGGATCGGCGCCACCTGCCCGGCGAGGTCGAGCAGTTCGTCGGTGGTGTCGCCCATCGCGCTGACGGCGACCACGACGTCGTGGCCGGCCCGGCGGGTGTCGACGACGCGCTTCGCGACACGCTTGATGCTCTCGGCATCGGCGACCGACGACCCGCCGTACTTCTGCACGATCAGCGCCACTGTGAACTCCCGGGATGCGCGGCGCGCCGCTGCGCGCCGATGGCCGGCGGATGCCGCACCGAGGTTCCATCTTACGGAGCGGCCGATGCGGGCCCGTGCATGTGTCGGGGGCGGGCGCTACGGCGTCGGTGGGCGGCGGCGTCAGTGCAGCTCTACCGTCGGCGAGAGGTCGTCCTGCACCGCGTCGCCCGCAGGGCGCAACCGGAAGCGACCGCCGGTGGCCGCCAGCCAGCATCCCAGGATGACGAGGGGGAAGCCGATCACCAGCCCGAGGGTGACCTGCTCACCGAGCAGCAGCACACCGAGGATCACCGCGACGACCGGGTTGACGTACGTGATCAGGGGCGCCCGCACCGGGCCGATCTCGGCGATGAGGGCGAACAGGGCGACGAAGGCCACCGCCGTGCACAGCACGCCGAGGCCGATCAGCGACGCGCTGCTGCGCAGCGTGGGCAGCGTGTGCTGGGTAAGCAGCGCGAACGGCAGGTAGAGCACGCCGACAGCGGCCAGCGACAGCGTGATCGACCCGAGCGCCGGAACATCGGCGAGCTTGTGCGCGACGATGAAGGGCGCGGTGGCATACAGCACCGCGACCAGCAGCACCATTCCCACCGCACCCAGGGCCCCGCTGCCGCCGGCGGCGAGACCCGGCCCCGCGACGATCACGGCGACGCCGGCGAAGCCGACGAACAGTCCGCCGGCGCGCAGCGGGCTGAGGATGGCGCGATCACCGCCGATCAGCCCGATGAGGGCCGCGAACAGCGGTACGGTCGCCACCAGCAGGCCGGTGAGCCCCGACGGCAGCGTCTGCTCGGCGTAGCCGAGCAGCAGGAACGGGCCTGCCATCTCGACCAGCCCGAAGGCCAGCACCCACGGCCACACGCGCAGCGCGGGACGCAGGGCCCGGCGATGCAGCGCGATCGGCAGCAGCAGCAGCGCGCCGATCAGCGTGCGCCCGCACACGATCGCCGCAGGCGAGATCGATTCGACCGCTTCCTTGATGAACAGGTAGGGCACGCCCCACAGCAGACACAGGGTGGCGAACAGCCACCAGCCTTTCGCGGTCATGCGACGGTCCGACGTCCCTCGAACGCGCGGCCGAGCGTGACCTCGTCGGCGTACTCCAGGTCGCCGCCCACCGGCAGCCCCGAGGCGAGGCGGGTCACCCGCACCTCCAGCGTCGTCAGCAGCCTGCTCAGGTAGGTCGCGGTCGCCTCGCCCTCGAGGTTGGGGTTGGTGGCGAGGATGACCTCCTGCACGACCCCGTCGGCGAGCCGCTGCACGAGCGGCGTGATGCGCAGGTCGTCGGGACCGACCCCGGCCATCGGGTTGATGGCGCCGCCGAGCACATGGTAGAGGCCGCGGAACTCCCGCGTGCGCTCGATGGCGGCGACATCCTTCGCATCTTCGACGACGCAGATCAGCGACGCGTCACGGCGAGGGTCTCGGCAGATCGCGCAACGCTCCTGCTCGGACACGTTGCCGCACACGATGCAGAAGCGCACCTTCTCACGCACCTCCGCGAGCAGGTGGGCGAGCCGGGAGACATCGAAGGCGGGGGTCTGCAGGATGTGGAAGGCGATGCGTTGCGCCGACTTCGGGCCGATGCCGGGCAGGCGGCCGAACTCGTCGATCAACTCCTGGACGATGCCGTCGTACATGGCTACTGGAACCTCGTCGGCGCCTGGTAGGGCTCTTCGCGCACGAAGGTGGCGCCGAGCACCTGGCGCACGACGGCCTCTCCGTAGCGCTGCACGCCCGCGGTGGGCCGAAGCCGCGCCGACGGCGCGGGGCGGCCCGGCCCGAGCAGATCGACATCGGCCTCGCCTGCCCCGTCGGCATCGAGCGGCGGCGCGTCGGTGTCTGGCTCGACGTCGCCGTCGTGGACGGCAACGGGCGGCGCTTCGGATGCTGCATCCTCAGGCTCTGCGTCGACGGCGAGCTGGGCAACCGCGACGGGCGCACCTAGCGGGTCGCGACCGGCGCCAGGCGCGTCGGGGCCGGCGATCGGGGCGTCGCGGCCGACGGACTGCGGGTCGGAGGGGATCGGGGCCACGGCCCAGTCGGTGATCGGCGCAGGTGTGGCCGGCGTGCGGCTGGGTGCGGCGGAGGCAGGTGGGATGCGACCGGCCTCGGGTCTGCCTGCGCCGCCGGAGCCGGAGCCGCCGCCAGTGCCGGTGCCGGGACCGGCGGGGTCGCCGCCGCCGGTGCCGGTCGCATCCGACTGCGCTTCCGGGTCGTGCCGCGCTATGTACTTGACCGGGATGCCGAGAACCCCGTCGATCGCACGGCGCAGGTCTTCGCTGGCGCCCGCGCCCGCGCTGCGACGCTTGAACGCGGCGAGGTCGGGTTGGCGCGCGAAGGCGAGCGTGAGCACCTCGCCGTCGAACGCGAGGATGCGGGCAGCGCTGCAGACGAGCCACGACGTGCGCGAGATCGCCTCGAGCCGACCGAGCACCTCGGGCCACTGGTCGCGCAGCTGCTGCAGGGTGACCGGGACGCGGGGGGATTCGATGAGCTGCGGGGGCGCGGCGGGGCGCGCTTCGACAGGCTCAGCGACCGGAGACACGGGTGCAGCAGCCGAAGCCACAGTCGCGGCGGGGCGCGCTTCGACAGGCTCAGCGACCGGAGACACGGGTGCAGCAGCC
>CAYLMS010000151.1:0-4741 GCA_964384455.1 uncultured Microbacterium sp.
CTGAACGGCGAGCGCTGCACCGCGGGCAGCCGCATCATCGTGGAGCGCGCGATCTACGACGAGTTCGTGGCCAAGTACGCGGCCCAGGCCAAGCGCGTGAAGGTCGGCTACCCGCACGAGCAGGACACCGAGGTGGGCGCGCTCGTGCACCCCGAGCACTACGCCAAGGTGATGAGCTACGTCGAGCTGGGCAAGACCGAGGGCCGCCTGGTGGCCGGCGGCGGCCGCCCCGAAGGCTTCCCCGAGGGCAACTTCGTCGCCCCGACGGTGTTCGCCGACGTCGCGCCCGACGCGCGCATCTTCCAGGAGGAGATCTTCGGCCCGGTCGTGGCGATCACCCCGTTCGACACCGACGAGGAGGCGCTGGCCCTGGCCAACAACACGAAGTACGGCCTCGCCGCCTACATCTGGACCAACGACCTCAAGCGTGCGCACAACTTCGCGCAGAACGTCGAGGCCGGCATGGTGTGGCTGAACTCGAACAACGTGCGCGACCTGCGCACCCCGTTCGGCGGCGTGAAGGCGTCCGGCCTCGGCCACGAGGGCGGCTACCGGTCGATCGACTTCTACACCGACCAGCAGTCGGTGCACATCACCCTCGGCGAGGTGCACAACCCCACGTTCGGCAAGCAGGAGCATCACACCGCCGTCGAGCTCGATGACCCCGACCCGCGCTGAGCGGGCCGTGCCACAGAAAGGGAACGAAGAACAATGACAGACAAGACACTGACGTCCTCCGGGTTCTACGTCTCGAAAGAGGCGCCGATCCACACGGACAACCCGATCCCCACGCCCGCGGCGCCGGCCCCCGACATCCTGCGCGTGGCGTACATGGAACTGGTCGTGACCGATCTGGCCGCGTCGCGCCACTTCTATGTCGACGTGCTCGGCCTGACGGTGACGGAGGAGGACGAGAACACGATCTACCTGCGGTCGCTGGAGGAGTTCATCCACCACAACCTGGTGCTGCGCAAGGGCCCGGTCGCCGCGGTCGCCGCGTTCTCGTTCCGGGTGCGCACGCCCGAGGACGTCGACAAGGCCGAGGCGTTCTATCGCGAGCTCGGCTGCCGGGTCGAGCGCCGTAAGGACGGCTTCGGCAAGGGCATGGGCGACTCGGTGCGCGTCACCGACCCGCTCGGCTTCCCTTACGAGTACTTCCACGAGGTCGAGCACGTCGAGCGGCTCGCCTGGCGTTATGACCTCTACACCCCAGGCGCGCTCGTGCGGCTGGACCACTACAACCAGGTCAGCCCCGATGTGCCGCGCGCGACGAAGTTCATGCAGGACCTCGGCTTCCGTGTCACCGAGGACATCCAGGACGAGGAGGGCACGGTGTACGCGTCGTGGATGCGGCGCAAGCCCACCGTGCACGACACCGCCATGACCGGCGGCGACGGCCCGCGCATGCACCACGTGGCCTTCTCGACGCATGAGAAGCACAACATCCTGGCGATCTGCGACAAGCTCGGCGCACTGCGCATGAGCGACCGGATCGAGCGCGGCCCCGGCCGGCACGGCGTGTCCAACGCGTTCTACCTGTACCTGCGCGACCCCGACGGCCACCGCGTCGAGATCTACACGCAGGACTACTACACCGGCGACCCCGACAACCCGGTCGTCACGTGGGACGTGCACGACAACCAGCGCCGCGACTGGTGGGGCAACCCTGTGGTGCCCTCGTGGTACACCGACGCGTCGCTGGTGCTCGACCTCGACGGCAACCCGCAGCCGGTCGTGGCGCGCACCGATGCCAGCGAGATGGCGGTGACGATCGGCGCCGACGGCTTCTCGTACACCCGCGGCGGCGAGGACATGCCGGAGTGGAAGCAGGGCGAGTACAAGCTGGGCCACCAGCTCTGACATCCCCCACCGTGTCCCACTTTCTCGGACTCCCGCGTGCGGGATCCCAGGAAAGTGGGACACGGCTGCGAGATTGGGCACATGCCTGTCAGGGCGAGGCAGAGAGATGGGAAGGGTGAGCGGATGCTGACACCGCAGCAGATCGCACAGATCGCGCAGGAACTGGCCGAGGCCGGACGCACCAACACGGTGATCCCCCGGATCACCGCCCGTTACCCGGAGGCGACCGTCGAGGACTCGTACGCGATCCAGGGGGTGTGGCGCGATCAGCGCCTGGCCGCCGGGCGGCGCCTGGTGGGCCGCAAGATCGGGCTCACCTCCAAGGCGATGCAGCAGGCCACCGGCATCACCGAGCCCGACTACGGCGTGATGTTCGACGACACGGTGTGGGAGAACGGTGCGACGATCCCGTTCGACTCCTTCTCGAACATGCGCATCGAGGTGGAGCTCGCCTTCGTGCTCAACGCGCCGCTGGAGGGTCCGCACTGCACACTGTTCGACGTGCTGCGCGCCACCGAGTACGTCACCCCCGCCCTCGAGCTGCTCAACTCGCACATCGAGCTCGAGGGGCGCACGATCGTCGACACCATCAGCGACAACGCCGCCTACGGCGGCATGATCACCGGCGGCATCCCGATGCGACCCGACCAGCTCGACCTGCGCTGGGTCTCGGCCATGCTCTACCGCAACGAGACCATCGAAGAGACCGGGGTCGCCGCGGGAGTGCTCAACCACCCCGCCACCGGCGTGGCGTGGCTCGCGAACAAGTTCCATCAGCACGGCGCGCGCCTCGAGGCGGGTGAGATCATCCTCGCCGGCTCGTTCACGAGGCCCGTGTGGATCTCGCGCGGCGACAGCGTGCTGTGCGACTACGGACCGATGGGAACCATCACATGCCGCTTCGCCTGAGGCCTACCCTGAGCGCCGCGCTGCGCGCCGCCGACCGGCCGCTGGCCGGCATCTGGACCTGCTCCGGCAGTCCGCTCGTCGCCGAGATCTGCGCAGGCAGCGGCATGGACTGGCTGCTCGTCGACGGCGAGCACTCGCCGCTCGGGCTGGAGTCGATCCTCGGCATCCTGCAGGCGGCGGCCGGCTACCCGATCACCCCGCTCGTGCGAGTTCCGGCCAACGACGTCGTGGCGATCAAGCAGGTGCTCGACCTGGGCGCGCAGAACGTACTGGTGCCGATGGTCTCCAGCGCAGCCGAGGCCGCGGCCGCCGTCGCGGCGGTGCACTATCCGCCGCGCGGGCAGCGCGGTGTGGGTGCGGCGCTCGCGCGCTCGGCGCGTTGGAACCGGGTGGACGACTACCTGCTGCAGGCGGCGCAGCACGTGGCTTTGTTCGTGCAGGTCGAGACGGCCGCCGCCGTCGCGGCCGCCGCCGCGATCGCGGCCGTCGACGGCGTCGACGGCGTGTTCGTCGGCCCGAGCGACCTCGCCGCCTCGATGGGCGTGCTCGGTCAGCAGTCGCATCCGGATGTCGTCGCCGCCGTGCTGCGCACCTTCGAGGCCGTGCACGCGGCGGGCAAGCCGGTGGGCGTGAACGCGTTCGATGCGGCGGTGGCGCAGTCCTATGTCGAGGCGGGCGCCGACTTCGTCGCAGTCGGCGCCGACGTGGCGCTGCTGGCGCGCGCCTCCGAGGCGCTCGCCGCCCGCTGGGTGCCCGAGGCCGAGCGCGAGGCCCGCGCCTCGTACTGATCCGCGGCCTCTGAGCACGCCGGCGTGCGATCCTGGACGCATGAAGAAGTGGGTCGTGCGGTTCTGCTCGCTGCTGGTGTTCAACGTAGTCGTGCTGCTGATCGTCAGCCTTCTTACCCCGGCCCACGTGGGCTGGTCGGCGCTGTGGGCCGGGATCGTCATGACGGTGCTCGTGATCTGGGTGAAGCCGCTCGTGGCGAAGTGGTTCGCCGCCGCGGCCGCACGCTCGGCCGGTGAGCGCACGAAGGCGGGCGAAGCGCTCGTGCGCGGCGCTCTCGCGCTCGCGGTCGCGTTCCTCGTGTGGATCGCCACCGTGTTGCTGTCAGGCATCAGCGTCTCGGGCTGGTTCTGGGGCTACGTGCTGCCGCCGGTCATCCTGCTGATCGGCTGGGCCGTCTACAGCCGGATCGACGACAAGGTCGAGGCGCGCGCCGGCGCCCTCTACGACAAGGCGGCCACCGGCATCACCGGTAAGGAACCGGCGGCGGCACCGGAGGCGCCCGTCGCCTCGGCACGGCGCGAACTGCACGACGGGCTCACCGACGAGCAGCGTCGCATGCTCGACGAACTGGGCTGACGCCCGCCGGCCTCAACCGGCCGCGCGCTCGGCCGCCTCGACGACGTTGGTCAGCAGCAGCGCGACCGTCATCGGACCGACTCCGCCCGGGTTCGGCGACAGCCACCCGGCGACCTCGGCCACGGCAGGGTCGACGTCGCCGAACACTCGGTCGCGGCCCGACTCCTGGTCGGTCTCGCGGGTCACGCCCACATCGAGCACGGCGGCTCCGGGCTTGACGTCCTCGGCCTGCACGAGATGCTTGACGCCGGCCGCCGCGACGATCACGTCGGCCCGGCGCAGGTGCGCCGACAGGTCGGGCGTGCCGGTGTGGGTGAGGGTCACCGTGGCGTTGCACTCGCGGCGGGTGAGCAGCAGCCCGATCGTGCGCCCGATCGTCACGCCGCGCCCGATCACCACGACGTGCTTACCCTGCAGTTCGCAGCCGTTGCGCAGCAGCAGCTCGATCACTCCGCGCGGCGTGCACGGCAACGGCGTGGTGATCGGCTCGTTCACGTTGAGCACCAGCCGGCCGAGATTGGTGGGATGCAGGCCGTCGGCATCCTTGGCCGGATCGATCCGCGCAAGGATCGCGTCGGTGTCGAGGTGCTTCGGCAGCGGCAGCTGC
>CAYLMS010000152.1:0-1199 GCA_964384455.1 uncultured Microbacterium sp.
GCCACCAGCCCCACCTGGCGCAACGTGATCGGCGGCCAGCTCAGCCTGTTCGACGCGATCCGCGGCCGGCTCAGCCACACCAGTCCCGACGGCCGCGAGTATCGCGTCACCGCCGAACGCACCCCGACGATCGTGCTGCGTCCGCGCGGCTGGCATCTGCCCGAGCAGCACCTGGAGTTCACCGACCGCTCCGGACGCGCGATCGCGGCATCCGGCTCGCTGGTCGACTTCGGACTGTACTTCTTCCACAACGCGACCGCGCTGATCGCCGCAGGCCGTGGGCCGTACTTCTACCTGCCCAAGCTGGAGAGCAGCGAGGAGGCCAGGCTGTGGGACGACGTCTTCACGTTCAGCGAGGAATACCTGGGCATCGCGCACGGCACCATCCGTGCCACTGTGCTGATCGAGACCCTGCCGGCGGCCTTCGAGATGGACGAGATCCTGTTCGCCCTGCGCGACCACTGCGCCGGGCTGAACGCCGGGCGGTGGGACTACATCTTCTCGATCATCAAGAACTACCGCGGCCGCGGCGCCCGCTTCGTGCTGCCCGACCGCAGCGAGGTCACCATGACGGTGCCGTTCATGCGCGCCTACACCGAGCTGCTGGTGCAGACCTGCCACCGGCGCGGGGCCCATGCCATCGGCGGCATGAGCGCGTTCATCCCGAACCGGCGCGACCCCGAGGTGACGGCGCGGGCGATCGAGAAGGTCGCCGCCGACAAGCGGCGCGAGGCCGGAGACGGCTTCGACGGCACGTGGGTGGCGCACCCTGGCCTGATCGCCGCGGCGCAGGCCGAGTTCGACGCCGTGCTCGGAGCCAGCCCGCACCAGCTGCACCGGCAGCGCGGCGACGTGCGGGTGACCGCAGCGAAACTGCTCGACGTGCACATCGGGCGGCCCGTGACCGCCGCCGGCGTGCACGCCAACGTGTCGGTGGCGATCCGGTACATCGAGGCCTGGCTGCGCGGGCAGGGCGCGGTGGCATTGGACGATCTGATGGAGGATGCCGCGACCGCCGAGATCTCCCGCTCGCAGGTGTGGCAGTGGATCCATCAGGACTGCGTCACCGACGATGGCACCCCGACCACCCGCGAGTGGGTGGAGCAACTGGTGCTGCAGGTGCTCGACGAGGTGGCCCCTTCGACAGGCTCAGGGACCGCCCCAGGCTCAGGGACCGCCCCAGGCTCAGGGACCGCCCC
>CAYLMS010000152.1:1299-4737 GCA_964384455.1 uncultured Microbacterium sp.
CAGGCTCAGGGACCGCCCCAGGCTCAGGGACCGCCCCAGGCTCAGGGACCGCCCCAGGCTCAGGGACCGCCCCGCACCGGTTCGTCGACGCCGCCGAGGTGTTCCGCGAAGTCGCGCTGCGCGAGCAGTTCCCCGCCTTCCTCACCACGGCGGCCTACTCCCGCTTCCTCGTCGAGCAGCCGTAGTCCCACCGCACGGATGCCCCGGAGCCGATGCCCGGGGCATCCGGCGAGCGGCCCGATCGCAGACGGATCGACTCGATCGGCGACTAGCCCCCGCAGTAGGCTCGAGCCGTGACCTACCGCGCACCCCTGTCCCGCAAGCTCGCCGCCATCGCGGAGTCGGCGACCCTCAAGGTCGACGCCAAGGCGAAGGCGCTGCAGGCCGCCGGCCGCCCCGTGATCTCGTACGCGGCGGGCGAGCCCGACTTCGCCACACCGCAGTTCATCGTGGATGCCGCGGCCGAGGCGCTGCGCAACCCCAAGAACTTCCGTTACACCCCCGCCGCCGGGCTGCCGGTGCTGCGCGAGGCGATCGCAGCCAAGACGCTGCGCGACAGCGGGCTGGCCGTCGACCCGTCCCAGGTGATCGTGACCAACGGCGGCAAGCAGTCGGTGTACCAGGCGTTCCAGGCAGTGGTGAACCCCGGTGACGAGGTGCTGTTGCCCGCGCCGTACTGGACCACGTATCCGGAGGCGATCAAGCTGGCCGACGGTGTGCCCATTGAGGTGTTCGCCGGGGCCGACCAGGACTACAAGGTCACCGTCGCGCAGTTGGAGGCGGCGCGCACCGCGCGCACCACTGCCCTGGTGTTCGTGTCGCCGTCCAACCCGACCGGCGCCGTCTACACCGTCGAGGAGACCCGCGCGATCGGCGCCTGGGCGCTCGAGCACGGCATCTGGGTGATCTCGGACGAGATCTATCAGAACCTCGTCTACGAGGGCGCCCGGGCGGTGTCGATCGTCGAGGCGGTGCCCGAGGTGGCGCAGCAGACCATTCTCGTCAACGGCGTCGCGAAGACCTACGCGATGACCGGCTGGCGAGTGGGCTGGATGGTCGGCCCGGCCGACGCCATCAAGGTGGCCGCCAACCTGCAGTCGCATCTGTGCAGCAACGTGAACAACGTCGCGCAGCTCGCGGCGACGGCGGCGCTGAACGGCCCGCAGCACGAGGCCGAGCAGATGCGCGTGGCGTTCGACCGGCGCCGCCGGCTGATCGTGGCGGAGTTGTCGAAGATCGACGGGATGCGGGTGCCCACGCCGCTCGGCGCGTTCTACGCCTACCCCGACGTGCGCGGACTGCTCGGGCGCACGTGGGCGGGCAGCACGCCGACCACCTCGCTGGAGCTCGCCGACCTCATCCTCGACAAGGCGGAGGTGGCCGTCGTGCCGGGCGAGGCGTTTGGGCCGAGCGGCTACCTGCGGCTTTCGTATGCGCTCGGCGACGACGACCTGCTCGAGGGCGTGCGGCGGCTGCAGGCGCTGTTCGTCTGAGCCGCGGCATCCCGCATCAACGGCGCGGGATATCGAGCTTGACGACCGGGGTGCGGTTGCCCGCCTCGTCCATGCCGTAGACGCAATAGGTCGCGGGCAGGTCGCGGTTCTCGATCACGAGCGGCACGATGAAGAAGTCCTGGAACGCAGCCGTGTCAGCACAGTCCACCTTGCCGCGCGGTCCCCAGGTGAACCGCACGTTCGACAATTCGGGCGGGTCGAGGTGGGGCTGCACGATCACCGCCTTCTCGGTGCGTTCGACGTTGGCGCCGGCCGTACCGACGGGCGGGGTGCGGTCGACGGCGAACAGCACGGATGCCGCGCCGGCGTAGTCGTCGCCCGCCACCGCGCACAGCGCAAAGCGTCCCTCGCGAGTGGGCAGATCGACGGGCAGCACGAGCCCGACCGAGCTGTCCCACGAGTCGGCCGCCTGCGGCAGCGGCTGCGCGGTCGCAGAGTCATACGTGCCGGGCGCCGTGCAGGTGGTGCCGTCGCCGAGCGGCACGAGCGCCGTGCGCACGGTTCCGGCCGTGCGCCCCACCAGGCGCACGTCGGGCAGTCTGCCGACGGCATCCTTCTCGCCGCCGCCCCGGAACGATCCGCCGCCCTCCTCCGCCCACACGCTCGACACGGGCAGCGGGCACGCTGCGCCGAGGCGGAACACGCCGGTGGCCGCGTCGAAGCAGCGCCCGATCCCAGCGACCGACTGCGCATAGCCGACGCCCGGCACCATCCGCGTGGCGGTCGAGGTCACCTGGCAGGGCCGATTGAGCCAGCATGCCCCGCCCATCGCTTCAGACACTCCGGCGGAGGTGGTGTTGATCATGCCCACGATGCGCGTCGGGCCCGACGCATCCGTGGCGAACAGCGGCGATCCGCTCGACCCCTGGATGATGCCGGGGCAGTCGTTGCTCCACACGTGCTGCCACAGCCAGCGGAACTCGATCAGCGTGTGCTGCGCGCCGAGCGTGCACATACCGCGGCGCAGCACCCAGTCGTCCGGGTCGAGGTTGTGCACCGGCACGCCGATGTTGACCGCCTTCGAGCCTGCGGCAGGCTCCGCGTCGGCGATGCGCACCGGCTTCACGCCCAGCTTCTCGAGCTCGCCCAGGGTCGGGGCGAGCCGCACGATCGCCGTGTCGGTCAGGCGCATCGTGGAGTACGCGAGCTGCACGACCTCCGCCGTGTAGGTCGCGTCGAGGTTGCCTTTGGCGCGGAAGAACTCCGCCGTGCCGAACCACTCCTTCGCGATCGTGGTCGATTGCGCCGCTCGGCCCACATCGCCCGCGCAGTGCCCATTGGTGAGGATGTACGCGGGACCCGCCGCAACCCCGGTGTCGATCAGCGTGCCGGTGCAGTTCGAGCCGGCGTTCATCGCCGCGACACCGCTGTAGGCCGGCAGTTGGGCGAGCGGCAGCGGCGGCGCCGGCGCGGGCGCGGGCGGCGGGATCGGCCTGCCGTGCCCGGTCGGTACGGGCTGCGGCGGTGCCGTGCACCCCGCGAGCAGCAGCGCAGCGGCGACGACGACCGCCGACAGCGCAGCAATGCTCGGACGCATCATCCCTCCCCCGAACGCCACCAGGCGTTCCCTTGCAGGCTAGCGTCGCGGCACGGTGCGGTGCATCACAATTCGATCCCGACCAGCACCGGCTCCGGCTGCAGGATCAGCCCGAACTCCGACTGCACCCTGCCCTGGATGAAGCGCGCCAACTCGGCCAACTCGGCGGCGGTGGCACCACCCCGATTGGTCAGCGCGAGCGCATGCTTGGTCGACACGCCCGCGCGGGACTGCGGCAGCCGGAAGCCCTTGCGCACCCCGGCGTGCTCGATCAGCCAGCCGGCGCTCACTTTGACGTCGGCGGCCGCGGCAGGGGGCATCGGCATCAGCCCGCCGTAGTCGGCGAGCGGGATCACCGTGACCGCCTCCTCGCCCACCTCGAGCGGC
>CAYLMS010000153.1:0-4716 GCA_964384455.1 uncultured Microbacterium sp.
GGGATGACCGTGCCGTCTTTCGGCATCCGGTTCGGCTGCAGCACGTTGAGTCCTTCGAGGATCAGGATGTCCGGCCGCTCGACCGTCACCGTCTCGCCGGGCACGACGTCGTAGACAAGGTGCGAATAGACCGGAGCCGTCACCTGCGGCTTGCCGGCCTTCACGTCCGACAGGAAACGCAGGATCGCGGCGCCGTCATAGCTCTCCGGGAAGCCCTTGCGCTGCATCAGCCCACGGCGTGCGAGCTCCGCGTTGGGATAGAGGAATCCGTCGGTGGTCACCAGCGCCACCCGTGGCGTGCCCGGCCATCGGCTCATCAGTTCGCGCAGCAGCCGCGCGATGGTGGACTTCCCCACCGCCACCGAGCCGGCGATGCCGACGACGAACGGCGTGGTGGTGTCGCGCTCCTGCAGGAAGTTCGCTGTCTCGGCTCCCAGGCTCTGCGTGGCCTGCGCGTACAGGCTGAGCAGTCGGCTCAGCGGCAGGTACACCTCGCGCACCTCGCGCAGATCGAGCAGATCGCCGATGCCGCGCAGCTGCACGACCTCGGTCTCCGACAGCGGCTGCGCCATCCCGGCCGCCAGGCGCGCCCAATCGGAGCGCGCGATCTCTCGATACAGCGAGAGCGCGGGGGCGTCTTCGTCGGGCATCGCGCCCCATCGTAGCGGTCGCCTCGAGTCACGGTTCCATCACAGGCTCTTGACAAGCCTGAGTGCTGTATACAAAATACATCAATGACATCCCGCTGCCGAAGGAGCCCTGACATGTCACGTCTGACCACTGTGCTGAAGTCGATCGCGATCGTCGCGGCCGCGGGGGCGGTCGCCTCCGGCCTCGGTGCCTGCTCCGGAGGCGGCGGTGCGGGCGGCTCGAAGACCGTCGTCTGGTCGACCTGGGGCACTCCCGACGAGCTGGGCCGCTACAAGGAGTTCGACGCGCAGTTCATGAAGCAGCATCCCGACATCACGGTGAAGCTGCAGCCGGTGGCCTCGTACAGCGACTACCACTCGAAGCTGCTCGCACAGCTGACCAGCAACACCGCGCCGGACGTCTTCTATATCGGCGACGACTACATCGGGCAGTTCGTAGCCTCGAAGCGGCTGATGCCGATGGCCAGCCTGATGGCCTCTGCCGCCAGCAAGACGAAGGTCGACGACTTCTTCCCCGGACTGTTCGGCGCCGCCAAGCAGGGCGACGAGATCTACGCCGCCCCGAACGACTCGAACCCCGACGTGATGTGGTACGACAAGGCCGCACTCAAGGCCGCGGGCATCACCGACGACCCGGCCACGCTCGCCGCGAGCGACCAGTGGACCACCGCGAAGTACCTCGAGATGAACGACAAGCTCAAGGCTGCGGGCCTGACCGGATCGATGTACTGGAACTACTGGTCGACGCACTACAGCTGGATCTCGTCGCAGGGCGGCAAGGCCTATGACGGCAACACGTTCGTCGCGAACAAGGACCAGACCTCAGTGAAGGCGATGGAGACCTTCGGCAAGTACTTCCAGAACGGCACGTTCGTCGTCGCCGACACGCTGCCCGAGGGCGCGGGCGCCGACAGCGTGTTCGTCAGCCACAAGTCCGGCTTCTTCGTGCAGGGCCGCTACACGATCGGCACCATCAAGAGCGCCGGCGTCGACGCGGCGGGCTACGACATCGTGCGCTGGCCGACGCCCGACGGCAAGGCGGCCCCCACCGGGGTCGCGGTGAGCTATCTCGCGATGAACGCCAACACGAAGGCGAAGGATGCCGCCTTCCTGTTCTGGACCTCGTTCCTGTCGGCGCAGGGGCAGACGTTCCGGCTGCAGGGCGGCGGCAACGCCGTGCCATCGATCAAGGGCGCCGACTCAGTGGTGCTCGAGGGCAACTACCCGACGCACGCGCAGACCTTCCTCGACATGCGTGACATCGGCTTCGAGAACTACCCCGTCGAGGCCACGGCGCCCGGCCTGTCCAGTGCGATCAGCGACCTCATGCTCAAGCTCTACCAGGGCAAGGCGAATGCGCAGGACACGCTGCAGTCCGCCGCCGACCTCGTCGCCAAGCAGGCGAAGTGAGTCGGGGATGACACCGGCACAGGGGGCGGTCGGCACCGCGGCCGTCCCCGTCGCCCCTGCCCCCGGACCGCGCCCGGAGCCGGCCTGGCGGCGACGCGACCGGCGGTGGGGCTATCTGTTCGTCGGCCCGCAGCTGATCGGCATGGCGCTGTTCGTGCTGGTGCCGTTCGCGGCGAGCCTCGTGCTCGCCTTCGCGAAATGGGACGGGCTGACCGACCTGGCCTGGGTCGGCTTCGACAACTTCATCGATCAGGCGCAGGATCCGCTGCTGCTGCGTTCGATCATCAACACGCTGCTGATCATGCTGATCACGGTGCCGGTCGGCCTCGCCCTCGCGGTCGTGATCGCGGTGGCGCTGGAGAAGCTGAAGACCCGCACGCTCTACCTCATCCTGTTCTTCGCCCCCGTGGTCACCTCGACCGTGGCTGTGGCGATGATCTGGCAGCAGCTGTTCCGCAAGGACGGCGTGCTGTCGAACACGATCGCCGAGGTCTTCGGCATCGCTCCGCCGGACTGGCTGCAAGACCCGCACCTGGCCCTGATCGCGGTGTGCATCGTCACCATCTGGTCGTCGATGGGGCTGAACGTGATCATCTTCCTGGCCGGGTTGCAGAACATCTCGCCGTCCGTGATCGAGGCGGCCAAGATCGACGGCGCCGGACCGTGGCGGCTGCTGCGCAGCATCCGGCTGCCGCTGCTGTCTCCGATCATCTTCTTCTCCACCGTCGTGGCGTGCATCTCGTCGCTGCAGACGTTCGACACCGTGTTCGTGCTCACCGCGAACGCCGGGCCCGACAATGCGACGCGCACGATCGTCTACCACATCTACGACCTGGGCTTCGGAAAGTTCCAGTTCGGCCTGTCCAGCGCCGCGTCGATCATCCTGCTGCTGCTGACGCTGGTGATCACCGCCGTCCAGTTCGGCGCCCAGAAGAAGTTCGTGCACTACGAGGACGCCCCCGCATGACCGCCACCGCCCCCGCCGCGCCCGCATCCCGCCGCACCCGGCGGCTGCGCCCGGGCCCCGTCGCCCTCCACGCCGCGCTGATCGCCGCCGGGGTCGCGATGGTCTTCCCGTTCGTGTGGATGCTGCTGTCGTCGTTCAAGACCCTGCCCCAGCTGCTGCAGCATCCGCTGTCGTTCTGGCCGGCACCGTGGACGCTGCAGAACTTCGTTGAGGCCTGGAACGCGGTGCCGTTCGCGCAGGCGTACGTCAACAGCATCTACATCTGCGTGCTGTCGGTGGCGGGCACCCTGCTCACTGCCTCGATGGCCGGCTACGCCTTCGCCCGGATCAGGTTCCTGGGCAGTCGCACGCTGTTCATCGTCTTCCTGGCGACCCAGATGATCCCCAAGCAGGTGACGCTGATCCCGTTCTACCTGCTCATGGCGAAGTTCGGCTGGGTCGACTCCCACCTGTCGCTGATCGTCCCGGCCATGCTCGTCAACCCGTTCGCCGTCTTCCTCATGCGGCAGTTCGTGCTGTCGATTCCCAGAGAGCTCGAAGAAGCGGCGCTGGTCGACGGTGCCGGGCGCTGGCGCATCTTCTGGAGCATCATCCTGCCGAACCTGAAGCCGGGGCTGGGGGCGCTGAGCATCATCGTCGCACTCGACGTGTTCAATTCCTTCCTGTTCCCGCTGGTGCTGCTGAACTCGCCCGACCTGTTCACGGTGCCGCTGCTGCTGGCCAGCTTCCGCGGCCAGTTCGGCTCGATCAACTACGGGCTCGTGATGGCGGCGTCGGCGATCGCCACCGTGCCCATGCTGATCGCGTTCGTGATCGGCCAGCGGCGCATCATCAACAGCATGGCGGCCTCGGGACTCGGCGGACGGTGAGCGCCGAACAGTCCGCACTGCTCGCGGCGCGGCATCTGGATCTCGTGCAGGCGCCGTTCACGCTGCCCTCGTCCCGGCTGCTCGTGTTCCGCGAGGGGCAGGGCGTGCGCGTGCACACCGCGGAGTACGAACGCGCACTCGCGCAGTGCCGTGTGCTCGATGCGCTCACGCTCTGGGACGGCGACGGCCGCCCGCTGGCGCCGGGCGCGGTGCGCGCGCACGAGGTGGTGTTCGGCGAGGATGCTGCGACGCTCACCTTCGCCGGGCCGGGTGCGCTCAGCGTCGGCGGCCGTGCCGCGGCCGTCGAGGTGCGCTGGGTCGCACCTGACGGCACCGCCGCGGTGGCGCGGCTCGCGGCCGGCGAAGGCCTCGTGCTCCAGGTGCACCCCGACCGCTCTGTGCATGCTGCGCCGACGACGCACCATGCCGCCCACCGCACGTCGACCGAGGCCGTCTGGCGGGACTGGTTCGCCCGGTGCCCGGTCGTGCGCCGCGACCTGCAGCAGATGACCGCCTTCTGCTGGTGGGTGCTCGGTGCGAACATCGTGGCGCTGCCGGGGCTCGACGGTGCGCGGGCCGTGGTGCCTTCGAAGATCGGGTACGTCGGGCTGTGGCAGTGGGATGCCTATTTCATCGCCGTCGGGCTGCGACACGGCGACCCCGCCCTCGCGCGCGAGCAGCTCGATCTGGCACTGCGCTTCCCCGGTGCCGACGGTCAGCTGCCCGATGTCGTGCACGAGGAGGGGATCCTCGCATCCAGTGACGACCTGCCGCCGGCGGATCGCGAGACCCTGCGCCGTGCGGGCTCGATGATCGCCGA
>CAYLMS010000154.1:0-4686 GCA_964384455.1 uncultured Microbacterium sp.
CTGCTCGCCCTCCGGCGATCGGCCGAGACGACGCTGACACACGCCTCGCATGCTGTCGAGCGGGCGAGTGCCGAGCGCGACGCCGCGCGAGACAGGCGTGACACCTTCGGTCGGATCACGCGCTTCGCGTGGAACGAGATCGATACCGCTGCGGCATCCGCGATCACCGCCGCCCGGCACGCGGAACTTCACACGCTGACTTCGGCGTCGTCGAGTCTGCGTGAGGCGCAGGCGGCGCAGGAGCGTGCCGCGGAGCGTCTTGAGCAGGCCGAGCTCGAGCGTTCCACCGCACAGGGCGCCGCCGCGATCGCGACTGACGCGCTGGAGCGCGTGCAGCGCACTGTCGATGACTTGGAGACGGCACCCGCAGGTGAGGTCTCGGCATCCGTCGTCGAACTGCTCGACGCACGGTTCCGTGCCGAACGGCGCTCCGTCTCGCTGGAGAGCGTCGACGCTGTGGCGCGCGCCGTGCAGGCCGGGCTCTCGCACGAGAAGGATGCGGCGGCCGGACGCGTACGCGAGGCGGAGGCGTCGTTCGCGGCCAAGGCGGCCGAGTTCCGGTCGAGCTGGTCGGCGGCCGCGGCGGACCTCACCCCCGAGATCGCCGACCGCTACGGGTTCCGGGCGCTGCTGGAAGGCATCCTGGCTCGCGGGCTGCCTGACAAGGAGGGCGAGTTCCGCAAGCTGCTGCGGGAACGCTCGCGCGACGTCGTCGCACATCTGCTGAGCGACCTGCGCGACGCGCCCGGGCTCATCCGTGAACGCATCCTCCCCGTCAACGCATCGCTCGGTCGATCACCGTTCGAGGGGTCCGACCGGTTCCTCGAGATCGAGGTCAAGACGCAGCGCTCCGGCGAGGTCGAGGAGTTCCTCGCCGATCTGCGTCGCATCGTCGAGGGCAACTGGGCCGATGAGTCGGCGGCAGGCGCCGAGGAGCGCTTCGCGGTGCTCAAGAACGTGATCGGTCGACTCGGCTCGAAGGACCGCGTCGATCTGGATTGGCGCACGCGCGTGCTCGACACGCGCCTGCATGTGGGCTTCCTCGCCCGCGAGAAGAGCCGATCGGGCGCTGTCGTGCGGGTCTATGACTCGGCGGAGGGCCTGTCGGGCGGTCAACGGCAGAAGCTCGTGATCTTCTGTCTCGCCGCGGCCCTGCGCTACCAGCTCACCGAAGAGGAGGACGACCTGCCGCGCTATGGCTCGATCGTGCTCGATGAGGCGTTCGACAAGGCCGACAGCAGATACACGCGCAACGCGATGGAAGTGTTCCGCGCGTTCGGGTTCCACATGATCCTCGCTACACCGCAGAAACTGCTCCAGACGCTCGAACCCTACGTCGGGGCGATCACTTCGGTGTCGAACCCCGAGCAGCGCGCCTCGCGTCTCGCGAACGTCGTGTTCGCGGATGCTGCCACTGCTCCGGCCTCCGGTGTGCGGCTGCGTGCGGAGGCCCCGTTGTGACCACCCCAGTGACGGTCGACATGCTGCGCGACCGTGCCCGTCGCATGGTCGAGCGCGACGGCCGCGTATGGGCGGCGACGGGCGATGGCTCGGCGCTGCTCGAGCTGCCGCTGCATCCGCCGACCGAGCGCGAGGCCCTCGCCGACCTCGTCGCCGCGCGCGAGTGGGTGGAATCCTGGCGGCATGCATCGGTGTCTGCCGACGTTCGCATCACCTGGACGCGCCGGGAGTGGGCGCGCGTGGGGGCGCAGGAGCTTCCGGAACGCGTCGTTGTGCGGGGGCCGGAATCGCTCGCGCGGATCGCCGGGCTCGACGCGGAATGGGAACTCCTTCGCGGGCGCCTCGGCATCCTCCGTGCGCTCGACCGTGGCGACGCCCTCACCCTCGCGTTGCGCACGCACGCACGCGCGATTGCGGCGCTGACGGAGCCTGACTTCGATCGCCTCGTGCATGTGCTCGAGTGGCTTCGCGCGCACCCGGCGTCGGGCCGACGAGTGCGTGAGCTGCCTATCCGTGGCATCGACACCAAATGGATCGAGGCCCGACGCGGGCTCGTCGAGGCATTGCACGGCGCGCTGACGGGTGCGGCGGGGCTCGGACTGCATCAGCCCGACCCGCTGGTGCGGGTGCGCTTTCTCGACCGGGCGCTCGCTCCGGGGGGCCTCGCGGACATCTCTGCCCCGGTGGGCGATCTCGCCGGTCTTAGCCTGCGGCCGGATCGAATCTTCGTCTTCGAGAACCTCGCCACCGTGCTCGCGATGCCTGCGGTGCCCGGAGCGATCGTGATCGATGGCGGCGGCCGGCGAGTGGAGCTGGTGGCGCGGCTGCCGTGGGCCCAGGAGGTGACCTACTGGGGCGACCTCGACTCCCATGGCTTCGCGATCCTGCATCAGCTGCGCAGCCACGGAGTGGCCGCGACCTGCGCGCTCATGGACACCGAGACGCTGCGTGCGCATCGCGATCTGTGGGGCAGCGACGAGTCGCCTGACATAGGCGTGCTGCCCAGCTTGACCGCACAGGAGCAGGCCACGCTGCGGCTGCTGGGGTCGGAAGGCAACGTGCGGCTCGAGCAGGAACGCATCCCGTGGGACTACGCGCTCGCTGCCCTCGGTGTCGGTGGTTGAGGCGGTGCGTCCCGCGCCGACCCCTGGCACACTGGATCGGTGTCAACACGCAAGAAGCGATCCGGCGGCAACCCGGCACGGTCGGCGATGTCGTTCGCCGCGCGACTGGTGGCGCGCGAGTTCGAGCGGTGGATGCGCTCGGCAGAGCAGTCGCTGAGCGAGCCGGCATCCTCGCACGACGACTTCGCGAGGCTCGTCGCCGTCGCCACCCGGGCGGGCTGCGACGTGCTCGACGCCGGGGAGATCGAGCACCGCATCGACGTGCTTTTCGACCTGGAGCCCGACGGCGACGGGCTGCTCGACACGCTGCACGACTATCTGCACTTCCGCATCGAGACGACGGCGGATGACGCATGGGCGGGCCGCAAGCCGCGTGCTGTTCGACGACTGACGCGCGCGCCGGTGGCCGGGCCTTCCGCCGCCCCCACCCGTCGCCGAGAAGCCGCTTCGACGACCGGAAACCGCGTGCGGCATGATGTGTGGTCGCGCGGATGGTTTCTCGCGGGCACGGAGCGGGGTGCAAGGCGCGCCGGTCGTCTCTCTCGAGCCCTGACCGATGTCGCAGGCCGAACGTAGACTGAGCGGCAGATCGCGACGATTCGTCGATGCGCCCACCGTCTAGCGACGACCCGTTGGATGCCGCGGCAACGCGTCGACCGGTGCGCCGCTGCCGCACTGCGGCACGTGGGGAGAGGGGGTGGCGATGACCGGCAAGCCGTTGCCGCCTGCGCAGCCGCCTGGCCCCACCCCGCCGCCGGCAGCGCGCCGCCCGGAGGGCGACAAGAGCTTCGTCGTGACGCTGCTGCTGTCGTACTTCCTCGGGTTCTTCGGCGTCGACCGCTTCTACCTCGGCAAGACCGGCTCGGGGCTCGCGAAGCTGCTGACGTTCGGCGGCTTCGGCTACTGGTGGGTCGTCGATGTGCTGCTCACGCTGTTCGGCGGCCAGCGGGATGCGGCGGGGCTGCGCCTGGCCGGCTATGCGAAGCATCGCAAGACGGTGTGGCTGGTGATCGCGGCGCTGGTCGGTGTCACCTTCGTGTTCGCCCTCGTGCCAGCGGTCGTGCTGGCGATCGTCGACTCGCAGCGGTCGTCGGGGTGGGCGATGCTGGCAGGCCTCGGGGCGGCGGCCGCGGCCGGCGGCATCGTCTGGGCCGCCGCCGCCTGGCGCCGCCGTCGGCAGGCCCGGGCCGCCCGCCGAGCCGATCCCGTGCCGCGATCGGTGCGCGCGCACGTCGACCGGCTGAGCGCCCTGCGCCCGCCGTATCAAGTGCGTGCCGCCGCCGGCGACCCGGTGGCCACGGCGGTGGTCGGCAGCATCGACTCCGTGGTCGGGAACGTCGCGGAGCTGTTCGGGAGGTTGCAGACCAAGGCCGACGCGGCGCAGCGCTCCCTCGCCGAGATCGAGTACGACGACAAGCTCGGCAGGCTCGCCACGGCGCTCGGTCCCGACTACCTGCTCGACGTGCTCGCCAATCCTCGCCTGTGGGAGCAGCCCGAGGCGCACACTCGCGATGTGCGCGCGGCGCTGGAGGCGGTCGATGCGCAACTGCTCGACAACATCCGCCAGGTCAACGCCCAGCGCGCGCTCGTGTTCGAGGTGGCGCTCGACCGATTGATCGGTCCGCGCAAGGCGATCGACGACTGGCAGCGCGACTTCGACCGCGCCGGGGGCGTCGAGCCGTCCTGACGCGAAGGCAGTGGTGCGCGCACCGAGCCCGTGCGCCGCGTGCCTAGGCTGGTCGTGATGCACAGCGTGACGATCGCCCGCCGGGGCGAGGGCGGCTACGCCCAGTACCGCATCCCCGCGCTTGCGGTCACACGCGCCGGCACGCTGCTGGCCGCGTACGACGGACGCCCCAACCTCGACGACCTGCCCAGCCCGATCGATCTGCTGCTGCGGCGCAGTCTCGACGACGGCATCACGTGGCAGCCGCAGCAGGTCGTGCGCACCGGCACCGGGCTGCAGGGGTTCGGCGATCCGTCGTTGCTGGTGGATGCCGCCACCGGACGCATCTTCCTGTTCCACGCCGCGGCCACCTTGGCCGGATTCTTCGAGTCGGTGGACGGGGTGGAGCCGGCTGATGCCGTGCAGCACGTCGAC
>CAYLMS010000155.1:0-4676 GCA_964384455.1 uncultured Microbacterium sp.
GTTCTTCGCCCACGCGTGCGTGCCGCTCTTGAGCACGATCGGCCAGCCCGCGGTGTTGTCCACACCGAAGTGGTACGGCGTGCCGATCATCGGGTTGTTGATCGGAGGCATCGCCTTGATCGCCTTGGTCACCGAGTCGCGGGTGATGTCGCCCTTGATCGACTTCAGCGCCTGGATGAAGTACGTCGCCGCGAGGAACCCGCCCTGGCTGAATGAGGTCAGCGCGATGTTGTTCTTCGTCATCAGCGCACGCCAGTCCTTGTTCACGTCGTTCTGCTCGGTGAACGGGTAGAACTCGGCGGGCACGTAGATGCCGGCGCCCGCGTTGTCGATCGCCTTGGCGAAGTTCTCGCTGTACACGCTCGTCAGGTAGAGCCAGGTGACGTCGTTCCAGCCCTGCGCGTTGGCGGCCTTGACCTGGCCGATGGCGTCGGGCTCGACCGGGTTGATCGCCAGCGCCTTGCAGCCGGCCTGCCGTGCCTTCACGATGTACGACGTGTAGTCGGAGGCACCGTACGGCAGCGTGTCATCGACGTACAGCGGCTTCTTGCCGGTGATCTTGGTCCAGCGGTCGATCGCCGCCTGGTAGGTCGGGCGGGTCGTTCCGGCGATCTCCAGCAGCACACAGATGTTGTCGAGCTTGAGCACCTCGGAGCCGTAGAGCAGCGTCAGCGTCATGTCGTTGTAGGGGCCGACGTTGGCGGGGGAGATGTTCGCGCTGTCGAAGCATCCGGTGTCGACGCCGATGCCCGGGATCGAGAGTATGCCTTCCTGCTGGTAGTACTTCGCATTCAGGTCGCACTCCAGCAGGCTCGCGGAGCCGATCATGGCGACCGCGTTCTCGCTGCCGACGATCTGGCGGGCGTTCGCCGTCGCTGTGGCGGGGTCTCCCTTGTCGTCGAGGGCGACGTACTTGATCTTGCGGCCGTTCAGCCCGCCCTTCGCGTTGAAGTCGTCGAACACCGCCTTTGCCGCGGCCGACGCTTCGGGGAAGGTCGCCGGGCCGCTGATGGTGTTGACCGAGCCGACGACGATGTCACCGCCACCCGTGCCGCCGCCGCCGTTGTCGCTGCCGGCGCACCCGCTGAGGGCGAGAGCCCCGACGGCCAGCACCGCTGCCGCCGAGATGAGCTTGCTCTTCATTGATTCCTGCCTCTTCGCTCGCATCACGACGACTGCGTCGTGACGACATGAACCCGTCGCAATCGGGCGGATCGCGTGATCCGTGGCCCCGACGATACGAGCAGGCCGCACCCTGGTGGTGTTGCTGCCGTGCACAGCACTTGCCCCACAGGGCACGGCGCGCACGCGCTGACCCGGTGCTAGACCTCGAATCGGGTGTGCGCGAGCCGATGCGCGGCGAGTCCCAGCGTCGCCCTGGTGCGCCCGGTCTGACTGCGGAGGCTGTAACCGAGCTGCGCCTCGAGCTGCTCGCAGCGCGACTGCATCGTCGAGTGGTGCACGTTCAGCGCGGCCGCACCCGCGCGCACGCTGTCGTGTCCGCACAGCGCCGTCAGCGTCGCCGCCGCCCACGGCGCGACCGCGAGCACCTCGTCGAGCAGGGCCACGTCGGGGATCACGCTGGTCTGCGCATCGACCGCGTCGGCGAGCAGGGCCAGCGGCCCCAGTTGGCTGAACTCGACCACCGGATCGGTGTGGTCGGTGAAGCGCAGCGCGGTGACCGCCTGCGCCCAGGAAGCGGGCAGCTCGCCGATCCGGCCCCACGTGCCGAGCCCCGCCCGCGCGGGGGAGGCCGTGCGGCCGGCGCGTTCGATCACAGCCCTGGCCGGGCCGACGACGGTGGTCATCACCGTGGACAGCTCGCGCTGCGCCGGGGCGGCGTCGCCGGGCGGAAGGGCCACCGCACGCACCTGCACCGAATCATCGAGGTGGAGCCGCCGCGCCGCGCGCTCGCGGTCGCCGGGCGAGCTGGCGGCGCCGAGCAGCACCTCCACGCCGACGCCGTGGTCGGCGGGAAGCCGGCTCTCGATCCGCTCCAGCGTCATCCGCAGGCCCGACGCCAGCCGCTCCAGCACCATCGCATCGTTGGCGTGGGCGACGCCGGCGCGCTCGATCCACACCACACTGTCGTCGCCGTAACCCAAGGGGTGGGTCAGTGCGCCGGGCGGCGCTGCTGCGGGGGCCTCGGTGCGGGTGCCGTCGGTGCCGACCCGCATCCGGATGCCGCTGGCGGCGGACACGGCCCCGGCCGGCACCCCGGCGAGGATCGCTGCACCGCGCAGGAACGCCTCCACGCCGGCATGCCCGTCGACCAGCGACTCGAAGTAGACGATGACTTTCAGGCTCGCGCTCGCGTCGGGATCGAGCGCGGTCAAACGACCGACGAGTTCTTCCATGAGCGCTCCGCACGACGGGATTGTGCCCCCCACGGTACCGTCGTTGCCGCGTGCGCGGTCGGCCCCAGGCGCGCTTTCGTCTGGTATCTCAGACGCCCCCCGCCTCAGCGGGCGCGGGTGCGGGCGCGGGTGCGCAGCCGCTGGAGCTCCTGCAGGAACCGCACCCGCGGGTCGACGAACGCGCGCAGACTCGAGCCGGCGATGTTCACGAGGAACACGAAGATCGCGATCGCGAGCCCGGGGAAGATCACCAGCGTCGGCATGAGGCTCATGTAGGTGCGGCCGTCGGCGACCATGTTGCCCCAGGTGGGGGTGGGGGGCGAGATGCCCAGGCCGAGGAAGCTCAGCGAGCCGTCGATGAGCATCGCGCCCGAGGACAGCAGGATGCACTGCACCACGGCCAGCGGGAGCGTGTTCGGCAGGATGTGCACGCCGAGGGTCTTCCATGAGCCCATGCCAGCCACCCGGGCCGCCTTGACGTAGGTGCGCGAAGCGAGGCTGAGCACGCGGCTGCGGATCACGCGGGCGGTGAACGGCGTGAAGATGATGGTGACCGCCAGCAGCTCGCTGAGCACGCCGGGCCCGATCACGACAGCGAACACGATAGCCAGGATGATCGAGGGGAACGCCATCCACGCATCCACGATGCGCATCAGCACCGTGCCGGTGCGGGTGAAGAAGCCCGAGACCAGGCCGATGAACGTGCCGAGCACGGCCGAGCAGATCGTGATCAGGAACGTCATCCCGATCGACACGCGGCCCGCCGTCATCATCCGGCTGAACACGTCGCGCCCGTACTTGTCAGTGCCCATGGGATGCTGCAGCGACGGCGGGCGCAGCCGCACGACGGGATTCGTCGCGCCGGGGTCGGGCAGGAAGAACGGCAGCACGATCACCGCCAGGATGATCAGCACCAGCAGCGCCGACGCGACCACCAGTGATCGGTTGCGTGCGAAGAACGAGGGCGGCCGGCCTTCCAGGCGCAACCGGTCGATCGTCTTGATCGGCTGGCTCACGGCACTCACGAGACACGCACCTTCGGGTCGGCCAGGGCATAGGTCAGATCGACGAGCAGGTTCGCGATCACGAACATGAACGCGATCAGCAGCACGCCGCCCTGGATCAGCGGGAAGTCCCTGGCGTACACGGCGCCCAGCAGCAGGGTGCCGAGGCCGGGAATGATGAAGATGCTCTCGATCACCACGATGCCGCCGATCAGCGAGGCGAAGCTCATGCCGACGGTGGTGAGGATCGGCAGCAGCGAGTTGGGCAGTACGTGCCGCAGCGCGATCCGCGTGTCGGACACGCCCTTCGCCCGGGCCGTGCGCAGGTAGAGCTGGCTCAGCTCGCCCAGCACGCTCTCCTGCAGCGTGATCACGTAGAACGCCGTCGAGCCCACCACCAGCACCGCGACCGGCAGCACCAGCTGCGACAGTGCGGTGAGCGGGTCCTCGAACAGCGGCGTGTACCCGCCCGGTGGCAGCCAGCCGAAGGTGAGCGAGAACACGAAGATGAAGATCAGCGCCACCCAGAACTCGGGCAGCGCGAGGCCGAACTCCACGACGCGGCTGACCAGCCGGGCGATGAGGCTGTGCGGGCGCACCGTGGTCCAGGTGACCAGAGCCACCGTCAGTGCGAAGGCGATCACGGTGCTGCAGATCGCCAGCACGAGGGTGGGCAGGATGTTGTCGGCCAGCAGCTGCCCGACGGGCACGCCGTACTTGATCGAGCGGCCGAAATCGCCCACCACGATGCGCGAGAGCCAGTGGATGTACTGCTGCCACACCGGGCCGTCCAGGCCGAGGTCGTGGCGCAGCGCCTCGACCTGCGCTGCGCTGGCCTTGTCGCCGAGCAGCACCCGCGCCGGGTCGCCGGGGATGGCGCGCAGCAGGAAGAACAGGAACGTGCCGGTGACGAACAGCACGATGACCAGATCGCGCAGTCTCCGGAGGATGACCAGTGCCACTTGTTCGTCTCTTTCGCTGTCGTGAGTGAAGGCAGGGGCGGGTGCCCGAGGGCACCCGCCCCTGCCTCATCCTGCTACTTGCTGAGCCAGGCGTTGGCGAAGTACAGCGCCCAGCCGGCGTATCCCTTCAGCTTGGGGTTGAAGGCGACGAAGCTGTTCCCGCGGTACAGCGTCACCGTCGGCAGGTTGTCGGAGGTGAACTTCTGGATCGCGTCCAGCGCCGTCTTCTGCGAAGCGGCATCGGGTGCCTTGTTGTACGCCAGCACGAGCGGGGCGAGCTGGTCGCGCGGGTAGCCCGAGTTGTTCAGCCCCATCACGTTGTCGGTGTAGTCCGGCACCGGCGGGTTCGCGTC
>CAYLMS010000156.1:0-4665 GCA_964384455.1 uncultured Microbacterium sp.
CGATGCGGCCACCATCTTCCTGATCACGAACCCCGGCCAGTTCGACGTCATCGTCACCGACAACCTCTTCGGCGACATCCTCACCGACCTGGCCGGCGCCGTCACCGGTGGCATCGGTCTGGCAGCCTCGGGCAACATCAACCCCGGCGGCGCGTTCCCGTCGATGTTCGAGCCCGTGCACGGATCGGCGCCCGACATCGCGGGGCAGCAGAAGGCCGACCCGACGGCGGCGATCCTGTCGGTCGCGCTCATGCTCGACCACCTCGGGCTGCGCGACGAAGCCGATGCCGTGGCGCGCGCAGTCGAAGCCGACGTCGCGGCCCGCTCGGATGCGCGCACCACCGCGCAGATCGGCGACGCCATCGCCGCCCGTGTGCGGGCGTAGCCTTGACCCACGCGGACCCGCTCCGCCTCTCACCGTTCAGGACCTGACATGACCCTCACCGACCCCGCCGGCACCTCGCTCGCCCCGCTCGAGTTCGCCGTCACTCGCAACCTGCTGGCCCGCAGCGCCGCCGAGCGCGACGCGCTGCTGGCCGACCCCGCGTTCGGCACCACCTTCACCGACCACATGGTCGACGTCTGCTGGTCGGCGGGAGGCGGCTGGCACCGCCCGCGCGTGCAGGCCTACGGCCCGATCTCGCTCGACCCGGCCGCCGCCGTGCTGCACTACGGGCAGGAGGTGTTCGAGGGCATCAAGGCCTACCGGCACGCCGACGGCGGGGTGTATACGTTCCGCCCCGACCAGAACGCGCGTCGGCTGCAGCGCAGCGCCAGACGCCTTGCCCTGCCCGAGCTGCCGGTCGAGTACTTCCTGCAGTCGCTGCGCGAGCTGATCGCGGTGGACGGCGACTGGGTGCCGTCGGGCGCCGATCAGAGCCTCTACCTGCGCCCATTCATGTTCGCGAAGGAGGCGTTCCTCGGCGTGCGGGCCGCGCAGAAGGTGGCGTACTACCTGATCGCCAGCCCCGTCGGGGCCTACTTCAAGGGCGGCGCGAAGCCGGTGACGATCTGGCTCAGCGAAGACTATGCACGGGCGGGCGCCGGCGGCACCGGCGCAGCGAAGACGGGCGGCAACTACGCGTCGAGCCTGCTGCCGCAGGCGCTCGCCTACGAGCAGGGCTGCGACCAGGTGGTCTTCCTCGACCACGAGCGCAATGTGGAAGAGCTCGGCGGCATGAACGTCGTGTTCGTGAAGGCCGACGGCACGCTGGTCACCCCGGCATCCGATTCGATCCTCGAGGGGATCACGCGCGACTCGCTGCTCCAGCTCGCGCGCGACCGCGGGCACCGCGTGGAGCAGCGCGCGGTGCCGATCGCCGAATGGCGCGAGGGTGTGGCCTCCGGCGAGATCGTCGAGGTGTTCGCGTGCGGCACGGCGGCCGTGGTGGCGCCGATCGGGCGGCTCAAGGGCACCGGATTCGACGAGGAGCAGCCGCTGGGCGAGCTGGCGCTGTCGCTGCGCCAGGAGCTCACCGACATCCAGTACGGTCGCGTCGCCGACCGGCACGGCTGGATGACGCGGCTCGACGCGTAGCTGCGGCTCGCGCGCTCGGTGCGGGCGGGCGAGTTATCCACAGGCGATAACTTCCAGCGTCGGTGTCGTAACCACCTGTCACAATAGTAGGTATGAACGAACCGACGGTCGCGATCGCTGAGGCGACAAGTGCGCTGCGCGACGCGTGGGCCCGATCGCTCGGCGGTGCACCGATGGGTCGCGGGGTGCACGACGACATCGACGCGATGTCGGATGCGGGCATGCTGGCCGTCAACGATGCGTTGGCCACGCTGCGCCGCACCGTCGACGCTCTGCACGCACGGGTCGCCGCCGGCATCGCTGCGCGTTCGACGCCCGAGCAAGGCCGCGAGGGGCTCGCCCGCAGGGCAGGGTTCCGATCGCCGCAGCGGCTCATCGCGGCCGCGACCGGGGCGCACGCCGGCGATGCGCAGCGGCTGATGCAGGTGGGCGCGGCCACCGCGCCGCGCATGACGTTCAGCGGGCAGCGAGCACCGGCGCGGCATCCTGAGCTCGCCGACGCGTTGGCGGCAGGCACGGTCAGCGTCGCCGCCGCCTCGGCCATCGCGGCGATGCTCGACCGGGTGGCGCTGCGCGCGGGCGCGGCGGCACTGCGCGAGGCCGAGGCGTCGATCGTCGCCCAGGCGCCGCTGCTGAGCCTCGACGAGCTGTGCGCGGTACTGCGTCGCGCCGAAGCCTGGCTCGACCCCGACGGTCTCGAGCCCAAGCTCGACGAGCTGCACACGGCGCGCTCGCTGCACCTGCGCGAGGATCGCGATGGGATGCTGGTGCTCACCGCCAAGCTAGATCCCGAGACCGCGGCGCCGATCCGGGCCGCCATCGGCGCCATCGTCTCGACCCAGCTGCGCGCGAGCCGCGGCACCCACCGGCCCGGGGCCATCGTCGCGGAGGCCGCGCCGGATGCGGCCGCGGACGCCACCGCGGCCTCCGCTCGGGATGCGGCCGCCGAGGTCGCTCCGGTGGAGGTCGAGACGCGCACCCTGCCGCAGTTGCAGGCCGACGCGCTGGCCACCCTGTGCCGCCACTCGCTGGCGTGCGAGAACGCCGCGCCGGGGTTGGCGGTGACCACCGTCGTGGTGCGGATTCCGCTCGACGCGCTGGTGTCAGGCACCGGCACGGCGACGATCGACGGCATGGCGCAGCCGATCGACGCGGCCACCGCCCGTCGCATGGCGGCCGATGCCGAGGTGATCCCGTGCGTGCTGGGCGGCGACAGCGAGATCCTTGACTTCGGTCGGGCGCGACGGCTGTTCAGTCGCGCGCAGAAGCTCGCCCTGGTCGAACGCGACGGCGGGTGCGCGTTCTGCGGCCTGCCGCCGCAGTTCGCGGAGGGTCATCATCTGCGCTGGTGGGACAGGGACCATGGGGGCACCGACCTCGGCAACGCCGTGCTGCTGTGCACGGGCTGCCACCATCGGGTGCACGCCGACGGCTGGGAGATCCGCATCGATCCGCCGCCGTCGGGGGATGCGACGGGCGGCTCGGTGTGGTTCGTGCCCCCCCGACACCTCGACCCTGCGCAGACACCGCGGCTCGGCGGGCGAAGACGCTTCGACTTCTCCCTCGTGGCCTGAGCGCCACGGCGACGCGCACCGCTGTGCTGCTGCGCCGCTGGCTGGGCTGCGCCGCTGGCTAGGCTGTGCGGGTGAGGATCGCACGCTTCCGCCACCACGACGACATTCGCTACGGCATCGTCGATGACGACGAACTGGTGGTGCTCGAGGGCGACCCGCTGTTCCAGGGTTTCGGCACCACGGGGGAGCGGGTGCCGCTCGACGCGGTGACGATGCTGGCCCCCGTGATCCCGCGCTCGAAGATCGTCGCGGTCGGGCGCAACTATCGTGCGCATGCCGCCGAGTTCGGCAACGAGGTTCCGGCCGAGCCGATGCTCTTCCTCAAGCCGAATACCGCCGTCGTGGGCCCCGGAGATGCGATCCTGCGCCCGCCGCAGTCCGCGCAGGTGGAGTTCGAGGGCGAGCTGGCCGTGGTGATCGGACGGGTCTCGAAGAATGTGCCCGTCGAGCGGGTGCCCGAGCACATCTTCGGCTACACGGTCGGCAACGACGTGACCGCGCGCGACCTGCAGCGCCGCGACGGGCAATGGTCACGGGCGAAGGGGTTCGACACGTTCTGTCCGCTCGGCCCGGTGATCGAGACCGAGTTCGACGACTCGACCGCCGTGCTCTCGAGCCGGGTGAACGGCCACGAGAAGCAGCGCGCACCGCTCGGCGACATGGTGCACGGGGTGGCCGAGATCATCGCCTTCGCGTCGGCGGCGTTCACTCTGCTGCCGGGCGATGTCGTGCTCACCGGCACTCCGGCCGGGGTGGGACCGCTCGAGCCGGGTGACGTGGTCGAGATCGAGGTGACCGGCATCGGCGTGCTTCGCAATGTCGTGCGCGACGCGGCGCGCGAGCCCGACGCGGCGCCCGAGCCCGGCGCGGCAGGCGATGACTGAGGCGCCCGCCGCACCGGCGGCCACGCCGTTGCCGTTCGGCGACGCACTGCACCGCATCCGGGTGCGCACGCTGTGGGTGCTCTCGCTCGGGCAGATCCTCGGCGGCGTGGCCTTCGGCGCCACCGTGTCGCTCGGGGCGATCCTGGCCGCCAAGATCTCGGGCGACGAGTCGCTGTCGGGTCTCGCGACGGCGTGCGTCACGCTCGGGGCCGCGCTGCTCGCCGTGCCGCTCGCCGCCTTCGCGCGCCGCCGCGGGCGCCGCCTCGCACTCACCGGCGGCATGCTGCTCGCGCTGGTGGGAGTCGGCATCGTGATCGCCGCGACCGATGTGCGCACCTTCCCGCTGCTGCTGCTGGGGTTCGCGCTGATCGGTGCGGGGCAGGCCGCGAACCTGCAGTCGCGCTTCGCCGCCGCCGACCTCGCCACCGACACCTCGCGCGCGCGCGACCTGTCGGTGGTGATCTGGGCCACCACGATCGGCGCGGTGCTCGGCCCGAATCTCGTCGATCCCGGTGAGGCGCTGGGCGCGCTGCTGGGCATGCCGGCGCTCACCGGACCCTACGCGTTCACGATCGTGGCGCAGTCGCTCGCCGCCGTGCTGTACCTCGTCGCGCTGCGGCCCGACCCGCTGCTGCTGGCGCAGCGGCTGGTGGCCGCGGCGCGCGGCGGA
>CAYLMS010000157.1:0-4659 GCA_964384455.1 uncultured Microbacterium sp.
GACCGGCTGGGGATCGGGCACGCCGCGTTCCTCGCCGGCGCACGGCGCAACCCGTGGGCGCTGATGGCGGCCGCGGACTGCTTCGTGCTGTCCAGCCGCTACGAAGGGCAGCCGATGGTGCTCCTGGAGGCGGCGCTGTGCGAGCTGCCGATCGTGGCCACCTCGTTCGCCTCGGTCGGCGACGCACTGCCCGGTGACACCATCAGGGTCGTGGCGCAGACCGACGACGCGCTGCGCGACGGCATGCTCGCGTTCCTCGACGGCGAGGTCGCGCCGTCGAGGCTCGACATCGACGAGTACGTCGGCGAAGTCATCCGCGAACTCGACGCCGCCATCGCCCCCGGCGCGGGATAATCGAAGCATGTCCCTGCCGCGCACCGCGTACAGCGCCATCTCGAGCTACAGCCGGGTAGAGATCCTGCACCTGCTGCAGGAGCGGCCCCGCCGCACGATCGCAGAGCTCACCGAGTCCACCGGACTGCACCCGAATACCGTGCGTGAGCATCTGCAGCGGCTCGACGAGGCCGGATATCTCGTGCAGGAGACCGAACGGCGCACCACGCGCGGTCGGCCGCGGGTGCTGTACAGCGCCGCGGACGGCACGGCGGCCGCCTCCAGCCCGATCGCCGAGCGGCGCGTGCGCGATGCGGCGGAGCGCGGCGACCTGATGCGCCGCGTGATGCCGTGGACCGACGGCGCGACCCTGCCGAATGACGCCGTGCACCAGCTCGACGCGCTGGTGGACGACCTCATCGACGAGGGGTTCGACCCGGTCGTCGACGAGCAGTCTCTCACCGTCGAGCTCACCCCCTGTGCGCACGCCGAGGCGCAGGCCTCGCACCGGGACGTGCTGTGCCAGGTGCATCTGGCGCTCATGCAGAGCGTGCTGAGCGAAGCGGGCGGGCCGCTCACGATCGGCGGCATGCGGCCCAGCTGCGACCCGCGCGAATGCGTGGTGCAGCTCATCCGCGAATGAGCTCAGTCGCTGCGCACCGCCCCGCGAGCACTCGGTCGGCGCGGGTGTAGACGTTCATCGACGCGCCCCGCAGGAACCCCACGAGCGTGATGCCGGCCTCGGCGGCCGCCTCCACCGCCAGCGAAGACGGCGCCGACACCGCGGCGAGGATCGGGATGCCGGCCATCGCCGACTTCTGCGCCAGCTCGAAGCTCGCCCGCCCGCTGACCTGCAGCACGCACCCGCGCAGCGGCAGCCGGTCGTGCAGCACCGCCCAGCCGACGACCTTGTCGACGGCGTTGTGCCGGCCGACGTCCTCGCGCAGCACCAGCAGCTCTCCGGTGCCGGCGTCGAACAGGGCGGCCGCGTGCAGGCCGCCGGTGCGCTCGAACACCTCCTGGCCGGCGCGCAGCCGGCTGGGCAACGCCGCGAGCAGGGCCGCGTCGACGGATGCCTCGTCGACCGCAGCATCGTACGCCGACGCCGTGCGCACCTGGTCGATCGAGGTCTTGCCGCACACGCCGCAGGCGCTCGAGGTGTACAGCGCCCGCGCCAGCTCCGGCGCGGGCGGCGCGACCCCCGCCGCGAGGGTCACATCGAGCACGTTGAAGGTGTTCTCGGTGCCGCCGGTGCCGGGGCCGCCGCAGTGTATCGCGGAGCGGAACTGGTCGCCTCGGCTGATCACGCCCTCCGACACCAGCAGACCCGCGGCCAGCTCCACGTCGGCGCCGGGGGTGCGCATCGTCACGGTCAGCGTCGTGCCGCCGACGCGCACCTCGAGCGGTTCTTCGACGGCGAGCACGTCGTCACGGCGCACGGCGTCTTCGCCGACGGTGACTTTCAGCACCGGTCGCTTCACGGTGATGCGGCCCATCCCCCCAGGGTAAGCCTCGGCGGTGCGGTGCGGACTCAGCCGCCGATCGCGTTCATCCCGCGGGCCGGCTGCAGGAACGCCGGGTCGTTGATGGCGTGGCCCGGCAGCTTCGCGTGCACGCAGGCGCGCAGCATCCCGTCGATCGCGTCATCGGGATCGCCGCCGCGCAGCACCGGCAGCAGGTCGTATTCGGTAGTCGAGAACAGGCAGTTGCGCAGCTGGCCATCGGCGGTGAGCCGCAGCCGGTCGCAGTCGCCGCAGAACGGCGCCGTGACCGACGCGATCACCCCCACCCGGGCAGGGCCGCCGTCGAGCGTCCAGCGCTCGGCGGGCGCGCCGCCCCGACCGGGCACGGCGTCGAGCCGCCAGCGGGCGCCGAGCGCCGCGAGGATCTCGTCGCGGGTCACCATGAGCGAGCGGTCCCACGTGTGGCCGGCGTCGAGCGGCATCTGCTCGATGAACCGCAGCTCGGCGTCATGCTCCAGCGCGAACTCGACCAGCGGCACGATCTCGTCGACGTTCACGTCGCGCATCGCCACCGTGTTGAGCTTGAGCGGACGCAGGCCGGATGCCGCCGCCGCCGCGATGCCCGCCAGCACGTCGTCGAGCCGGTCGCGCCGGGTGAGCTCGCGGAATCGGTCGCGATCCAGCGTGTCGAGCGAGATGTTCAGGCGGCGAAGCCCGGCCGCGACCAGCCCGGGCAGGAACTCGGGCAGCCGGATGCCGTTGGTGGTCATCGCCACTTCGACCGGGCCGTCAGGCCCACGCAGTGCCGCGAGCCGGCGCACCACCTCGACGATGTCGGGCCGCAGCAGCGGCTCGCCGCCGGTGAGCCGGAACGTGCGGATGCCGCAGTCCGCCGCGATGCGCGCCACCCGCTCGATCTCGTCGACGGTGAGGATGCTCGTGCGGGCGAGCCACTCGTTGCCCTGTTCGGGCATGCAGTAGGTGCAGCGCAGCGAGCAGCGGTCGGTGAGCGAGATGCGCAGGTCGCGGTGCACCCGGCCGTGCGTGTCCACCAACGCCCGCGAATCATGGGCCTCGGGCGGCACCGCGAGCCGCGGCATCCCGATCGCCACCGGCACGGCGGCCATCACCGCACCACCGTGACGTCCATGCTTCCAGCGTAGGCGGTGCGGAGGGAGGGCGGCCGCGTCGCCTGGATGGGCACCCCGCCCTCACTTCGCACGCGCGTCGCGCAGCATCCCTCCGACGACCAGCGCCACGGCGCCCACCAGCACCAGCAGCCACAGGCCGAGCCAGTAGGAGTTGGTGTCGGCGTGGTAGGTGGCGCCCATCACCAGCGGCGGGAAGTACCCACCCAGGCCGCCGGCCGCGGCGACGACGCCGGTGACCGCACCCACCTTGTCGGGCGGAGTCGAAGGGCCGACCCACGCGAACACGGCGCCCATGCCCAGGCCCATGGCTGCGGCCATCAGCAGGAACACCACACCGGTGACCACGCCCTCCGGCGGCTGCTGCCCCACGATGTAGGCGGCCGAGACGATGCCGGCCAGCGAGATGAGCGAGATCACCTTGGGGCCGAACTTGTCGGCCAGCACGCCGCCGACGGGCCGCGCGATCACCGCGGCCAGGGCGAACGAGGCCGTGCGGGTGCCGGCACCGATGGCGTCGACCTCATGCGGGTAGATCGTGGTGAGGTACTTCGGCAGGTAGGTCGAGAACGCCACGAACCCGCCGAACACGATGGCGTACAAGAAGGCCATCTGCCACGTGACCGGCAGCTTGAGCGCGCCCACCACCTTGGGCACGAGCGGCTGGTTCGACGAGGTCCACTTCGGCGACTCGCGCATCAGCAGCAGCACGAGCACCGCGACGGCCACCATCACGCCGATGATCAGCAGATGGGTGGGGAAGTAGCCGATGCTCGCCGCGAGCCGCGGGGTAGCGAAGGCCGACACCGCCGTGCCGACCATGCCCATGCCGAAGATGCCGTTGGCGAGACCCCGCTGCGCGGGCGGGAACCACGCGCTGGAGAACGGGATGCCGACGGCGAAGATCGTGCCGGCGATGCCGAGCAGGAAACCGGCCCCGACCAGCAGCGGGAAGCTGCGGATGCTGCCCGCCACCGCTACCAGCAGCACGGCGGGCACGGCGGCCAGCAGCACGAGCGCGAACATCCGCCGTCCGCCGAAGCGGTCGGTGAGCGCGCCGACGACGATGCGGCCGAGCGCCCCCACCAGCACCGGGGTGGCGAGCATGATCGAGATCTGCACCTGGTCCAGGCCCATCTGCTTCGCGTAGATCGCCTGCAGCGGCGCGATCGCCATCCAGGCCCAGAAGCCCACCGTCGAGGCGAGGGTCGCGAGCAGCACCTGCGGCAGAGCGCCTCGTAGGCGGGCAGGGGCGGAGGTCTCGGCTGTCGTGGTCATGTGAACTCCCATCGTTGCGAGCAAAGGTAGTGGCTCGGCGAGGCGGCGCCCAGACCATCCGGTCGTGAATATTCACGGGCCGCCCCCGACGCGGCGACAGCGATTAAACACGGCCGGGATTCGCGGACGGCCGCAGGCGTTCCGGGCAATACTGAGGGGGAAGCCGCGAGGCGGGAGGAACTGCCATGACGCCCGAGATCCGCACCGGACACGCCACCGACGGCCCACTGGCCGACACCCTGCTGTCGATGGGGCGGTTCCTGCGACCGGGCGAGTTCTCCTCCGACCTGCGCACCCTGTTCCTGGAGGGCGGCCGCAAGGGCGACATCTTCTACCGCGACCGCTGGTCGCACGACAAGGTGGTGCGCTCCACGCACGGCGTGAACTGCACGGGCTCGTGCTCGTGGAAGGTGTACGTCAAGGACGGGCTCGTCACC
>CAYLMS010000158.1:0-4645 GCA_964384455.1 uncultured Microbacterium sp.
GTCACCGTGCAGAAGCAGGTGATCGAACTGCTCGGCCGGCTGCAGCGCGAGCTCGGCTTCGCGATGCTGTTCATCTCGCACGACCTCGCCCTGGTCGCCGAGCTCGCCCACCGCATCACGGTGATGTACGCCGGGCAGGTGGTCGAGCAGGCGCCCACGGCGCAGCTGCTCACCCAGCCCGTGCACGAGTACACGCGCGGCCTGCTCGGCGCCGTGCTGTCGATCGAGTCGGGATCCGACCGACTGCACCAGGTGCCCGGCGTGGTGCCGTCGCCGCGGGACTTCCCCGCAGGCGACCGGTTCGCGCCACGGTCGTCCGACCCCGTGCGCAACGCCGGCGTCACGCCGGTACGCCGGCGCATCGCAGGCACCGACCACTACTACGCGGGGCATCCCGACGACGCCCCCGTCGAACCGCTGGGAGCCGGACGATGAGCGACGACGTGGTCATCGAACTGCAGGACGTGCACGTGCGCTACAAGGCGCGCACCTCGACCTTGTTCCGCAGGCAGTTTTTCGATGCGCTGGACGGCGTCTCGCTGAGCGTGCGGCGCGGCCGCACGCTCGGGATCGTGGGCGAGTCGGGGTCGGGCAAGTCGACCACGGCGAAGGTGCTGATCGGCCTGGAGAAGCCCACGAGCGGGCAGGTGCGGTTCGCCGGCGAGACGGTGACCTCGTTCAACCGGTCGGTGCGCAAGCGCCTGGGGCGCATCCTGTCGGTGGTCTTCCAAGACCCGGCGACGGCGCTGAATGCGCGGATGACGGTGCACGACACGCTGCTGGACCCCATGCAGGTGCACCGGATCGGCAGCTCCGCGTCGCGGGAGAAGAAGGTGCGCGAGCTCGTCGGGCTCGTCGGCCTCCCCGCTTCCTCGCTGGACGCCTTGCCCGGTCAGCTGTCGGGCGGTCAGCGCCAGCGCGTCGCGATCGCCCGCGCGCTCGCCCTCGACCCGGAGATCATCGTCGCCGACGAGCCGACCAGCGCGCTGGACGTGTCGGTGCGGGCGCAGATCCTCAACCTGCTCACCGATCTGCGCGAGCAGCTGGGACTGGGCATGGTGTTCATCTCGCACGACATCCAGACCGTGCGCTACCTGTCCGACGAGATCGCCGTGATGAACAAGGGGCGCATCGTCGAACTGGGCGACGCCGCCCAGGTGTTCGACGACCCGACCGACGACTACACCCGGAGCCTGCTGGGGGCCGCCCCCTCGCTGCTCGACCCGCATCTGACCGCCTGAGACGATCCGAAGGAACCCGAAGTGCCTGCAACCACCCCCGTCCGCTTCACCGGCGTCGTGCCGCCCGTCGCCACCCCGCTGCTCCCGGGCGGCGCGATCGACACGGCATCGCTCACCCGGCTGGTGCACCACCTGATCGACTCCGGCGTCGACGGCCTGTTCGCCCTCGGCTCCACCGGCGAGACCGCGTACTTCACGAACGCGCAGCGGGTGCAGATCCTCGAGACGATCGCCGCGGCCGCCGCCGGCCGTGTGCCGATCATCGCGGGCGCGATCGAGCTGACCGCGCAGCGCGTGATCGAGTGCGCACTGCCGCTCGTGGCCGCCGGAGCCGACGCCATCGTGACCACGGCACCGCTGTACGCGATCAACTCGCCCACCGAGATGGCCGACCACTTCCGCACGATCGCGGGCGCCCTCAGCGTGCCGCTGTGGGCGTACGACGTGCCCGTGCGGGTGCACGCCAAGGTGCCGCTCGACGTGCTGATCCGGCTCGGCCGCGAGGGTGTGATCGCGGGCGTCAAGGACTCCTCCGGCGACGACGTCGGCTTCCGCCGGCTGATCGCCGCCAACGCGGCCGCGGGACACCCGCTGCAGGTGTTCACCGGCCACGAGGTGGTCGTCGACGCGATGCTGCTGGCCGGTGCCGACGGGGTCGTGCCGGGACTCGGCAACGTCGAGGCCACCGGCTACGTGCGGCTGTGGCAGGCCGCGCAGCGCGGCGACTGGGCCGCGGCGCGCGACGAGCAGGAGCGCATCAACCGGCTGTTCGAGATCGTGTTCCAGCCGGTCGGCCGGTCGGGCGATGCGGCCGGAGTCGGCGCGTTCAAGACCGCGATGGCCGCACTCGGCATCATCGACCACGCGACGATGGCCGCGCCCGTGGAGGTGCTCGACCAAGCGACCGTCGCGAAGGTGCACGGCATCCTGCGCGATCTCGCGCTCATCGACTGAACCCGGACGACGCCGTGACACACCCGCCCGCCGACCGCCGCGCCGAAGCGGTGCTGGCGGTCGACATCGGTGGCACCAAGTCGGCGGCCGCCCTCGTGGACCGCTCCGGCGCGCTGCTGGCGAGGGATGCCGCGCCCACACCCGCTGCGGACGGCCCCGAAGCGATCCTCGGCACGGCGCTGGCCCTGGCACGGCGATTGGCGGACGCCGCCGACGTGCGCGTGCGCGCGGTCGGGGTCGGCACCGCGGGCGTGGTCGACGTGGCCCGGGGGCGGATCGTCTCGGCCACCGACACGCTCGCGGACTGGGCCGGCACCGACGTCGCCGGTGCGGTGCGCACGGGACTCGCCGGGATGATCGGCGAGGTGCCGGTGCACGTGCAGAACGACGTCGACGCGTTCGCGGTCGGCGAGGTCTGGCGCGGAGCGGCGCGCGGCCGACGCAGCGTGCTGGTCGTGGCCGTCGGCACCGGAATCGGCGGGGCGGTGGTGCTCGACGGGCACGTGCTGCGCGGCGCGCACCATGTCGCCGGCGAGATCGGACATGTGCCGATCTCGGGAGCCGGGCACCTGCTCTGCACGTGCGGACGCGCGGGTCATCTCGAGGCGCTGGCCTCGGGCGTCGGACTGCACCGCCACTACCTGTCGCTCGGCGGCAGCGCCGCCGACGGACGCGAGGTGGCCGTCCGCGCCGATGCCGACGAACTGCTGGCCGCGCAGGCGGTGGCCGACTCCGGCGCGGCCGCCGGGCGGGGGATCGCCGCGGTGGTCACCGTGCTCGACCCGGAGTGCGTGGTCGTGGCGGGCAGCGTCGCCGTGCCTGGCTCGCCATGGTGGCGTGCGATGGAGGCGTCGCTGCGCGTGCAGTCGATCGATGTGCTGCACGACGTGCCGGTGCTGCCGGGCGTGCTGGGGTCGGATGCGCCGCTGGTGGGGGCGGCCGCCTCCGCGTGGGAATGCGTGCAGAAGGAGAGCCGATGAGATTCGACCGCGACGAGATTCTCGCCCGCCTGGCCGGCGGCCTGATCGTGTCATGCCAGGCCTACCCCGGTGAGCCGATGCGCGACCCGAACACGATGGCGCAGCTCGCCCGTGCCGCCGTGATCGGCGGCGCCAGCGGCATCCGACTGCAGGGCATCAGCGACATCCGTGCGGCCGCCGACCTGCAGGTGCCGGTCGTGGGGCTGTGGAAGGACGGTCACGACGGTGTGTTCATCACCCCGACGCTCGAGCATGCGATCGCCGTCGCCGAAGCCGGTGCCGACATCGTGGCGCTCGACGGCACGCGCCGCCCGCGGCCCGACGGACGCACGCTCGCGCAGACCATCGCCGGCCTGCGCGCGCAGCACGACGTGCTCGTGATGGCCGACTGCGGTTCGCTTGCCGACGCCGAAGCGGCGGAAGAGGCCGGTGCCGACATCCTCGGCACGACACTGTCGGGCTATACCGGCGAGCGTGCCAAGGGCACAGGCCCCGACCTCGAGCTGATCGCGCAGGTCGCCGCGACCTGCCACCGCCCGATCGTCGCCGAGGGCCGCATCCACTCGCCCGCCGACGCCGCTGCCGCGCTCGCGCAGGGGGCGATGGCCGTGTGCGTCGGCACCGCCATCACCCACCCGACCACGCTCACCGGTTGGTTCGTCGCGGCGCTGCAGGGCTGATCCGCGCGCGACCGTCGCCCGGCCGGCGACCGACACCACCGCCGACCCCCCGCTAGACTGGCCGCAATGGGCTGGATCCTGGTCGCGCGAGGGCGATCGGAGATCGCCGCGTCGCTGAGAACGAGGATCATTCCCGTGCCCGCCGCACCGATCTCGCTCCCCATCTGAGGATTCCCATGGCTGCCGACCACGCCCACTCGCACGGCGACGCATCCACCCCGCGCGCGCGGCTGCTGATCGCGCTCGCCATCACCGCCGGCGTGCTCGTCGTCGAAGTGATCGGCGCGGTCGTCACCGGCAGCCTCGCCCTGCTGGTCGATGCCGCGCACATGCTCACCGACCTGGTGGGCCTGTCGCTGGCCGTGACCGCCGCGCACCTGATGGACCGGCCGCCCTCCGACCGGCACACGTGGGGACTGCGACGCGCCGAAGTGCTCGGCGCGCTCGCGCAGGCGGCGCTGCTGCTCGGCGTCGGCATCTTCGCGCTCGTCGAGGGTGTGCGGCGCCTGCTCGAGCCGCCCGACATCGCCTCGGGCAGCCTGCTCGTCTTCGGCATCATCGGCCTGGTCGCCAACATCGCGTCACTGGCCGTGCTGATGGGCGGGCGCAACCACAACCTGAACATGCGCGCGGCGTTCCTCGAGGTCGTCAACGACGCGCTCGGGTCGATCGCCGTGATCATCAGCGCCATCCTCATCGCCACGCTCGGCTGGTACCGGGCGGATGCCGCGGCGGGCATGCTCATCGCGCTGCTGATCATCCCGCGCACGCTCATCCTGCTGCGCGCCTC
>CAYLMS010000159.1:0-4632 GCA_964384455.1 uncultured Microbacterium sp.
CGCGCAGCGCGGCGACCACATCGCCCTTGGTCGTGCGCGGGTTGCTGCCCGCGACGACGACCTCGGCACCGGCGTCGGCCAGCACCGTGGCGAGGAATGCGGTCTTGGCCTCCAAGTGCACGACGACGGCGATCCGGACCCCGCGCAGAGCTCCGTCGCCTATGCGCGCACGTACGAATCCGTCGAGCACAGGCGAGTGCCGGCGCACCCACTCGATCTGGGCACGGCCGATGGCGGGGTCGCCGGTGGTGGTCATCTCGCTCCGAGCGTCATTGCGGGAAGGCGAAGCGCTAATCGGTTAGAAGCTGCGCGAACGCCCATGGATCAGGTCTTCGTGGGTTCACCGATGCTAACCCGCCCGCCGCACCTCGTCAACGGCCGCGAGGTCACGATCCCGTCTCGTGCGCGAACGAACGAAGGGCCGCCCCGCACCGGGGCGGCCCTTCGACAGGCTCAGGGACCGGGTCGCTGCTCAGGGACCGGGTCGCTGCTCAGGGACCGGGTCGCTGCTCAGGAACCGGGTCGCTGCTCAGGAACCGGGAGGCGGCTGCGCCTAGCGGCGCAGCCCCAGTCGCTCGATGAGCGAGCGGTACCGGCTGATGTCGATGTCCTGCAGGTAGCCGAGCAGCCGACGGCGCTGACCGACGAGCAGGAACAGGCCACGACGCGAGTGGTGGTCGTGCTTGTGCTCCTTGAGGTGCTCGGTCAGGTCCTTGATGCGCTGCGTCAGCATCGCCACCTGCACCTCGGGGGAACCGGTGTCACCGGGGTGCGTCGCGTACTCTTCGATGATCGCCTTCTTGACGTCTGCATCCAGTGCCATAAAGCGGTCCCCTTCCTCGTCGTTGCGCGGTGCCCGACGCCTGGTGCGCGAGCTCTCTTTCTCCGCGGCCGATCAAACGGCAACCTGACGAGTCTACCAGCAGCGCCGACGCCGGTGACACGCGGGCGGATGCCGCGCGCATTAGCCTCGGAGGATGCGACTGCGGCGCGAGCACTTCATCGACCTGCGCCCGTTCCGGGTCAGCCCGCCGTTCGCCCGGCTCTGGGTGGGCTCGACGCTGTCGGGCCTCGGCGGACAGCTCACCGTGGTCGCCGTGATGCTGCACGTGTACCACCTGACCGGTGACACGTTCGCGGTGTCGATGATCGCCGTGGCCGGGCTCGTGCCGATGGTCGTGGCCGGACTGTACGGCGGCATGCTCGCGGACGCATTCGACCGGCGCACCGTGGCGCTGATCGCCGCCACCGTGACCTTCGCCTCGACGCTGCTGCTGGCCGGGCTGGCGTGGGCGCACCTCGAGACGGTGTGGTGGCTGTACGGCCTGAGCGTGGTCAACTCGGCCGCGAACTCCATCGTGATGGCCACGAAGATGGCGATCACCCCCAGGCTGCTCCCCCGCGAGCTGCTGCCGGCCGCGGCGGCGCTGTCGGGCATCACGGTGGGCATCATGGTGATGGCCGGACCCGCGCTGGCCGGCGTGCTGGTGGCCGTGGCGGGCTATGCCTGGACCTACACGATCGATGTCGTGCTGATGACCTCGCTGTTCCTCGGCCTGTGGACGCTGCCGAGCATCCGACCCGAGGGCGAACTGGTGCGGCCCGGGCTCGAGTCGCTGCGCGACGGCATCGCATTCCTGCGGCGCGCGCCCAACATCCGGCTGCAGTACGTGCTCGACATCGTGGCGATGACCTTCGGCAACCCGCTCGCGCTGTTCCCCGCCGTCGGCGCACTGCTGCTCGGCGGCGGGGCGATCACCACGGGAGTGCTCACCGCGGCGATCGCGGTCGGCGCCTTCTTCTCCAGCCTGTTCTCGGGACCGATCGGGCGGGTGCGCCACCACGGCATCGGCATCCAGCGCTCGATCGTCGTGTTCGGCATCGCGACGGCGGCGTTCGGGCTGGTGCTGCTGGCCGCGCAGTTCCATCCGGTCGCCGACCCCGACCGCACCGACCTGCCGCTGCTCATCCTGGCCGCACTGATGCTCGCGGTCACCGGTGCCGCCGACAACGTCAGCGCCATCTATCGCACCACGATGATGCAGGCGGCCGTGCCCGACGCCGTGCGCGGCAGGCTGCAGGGCATCTTCATCGTGGTCGTCGCCGGGGGTCCGCGGGTGGGCGCGCTGTATGTCGGGCTGCTGAGCACGGTCGCCGCGCTCTGGGTGCCGCCGCTTCTGGGCGGCATCGTGATCGTGGGCCTGGTGACGTTGCTGGTGCGGCTCAATCCGCGCTTCCGCGGCTACGATGCGGAGCATCCCGAGCCCTGAATCGGGGATGTCGGCGACCCGCGCGAGAATGCGGGCATGAGCACGCGTGCCGCCGCCATCGACCTGATCGGCCCCTACGACCTGCGCGAGGTCGCGCTGATGGGCTTCGGCCATCGCGACGAATCGTCGTTCGACGGGGTGATGCGCCTGGCCTTCCGCGTGGACGGATGCGAGCAGCACGCCGGCGTGGAGGTGCGCCAGCAGGAAGGGCGGCTCGCGCTGAGCGTGCACGGCGACGCTCCGCTGGATGCGGTCGTGCGCCAGGTGGCGCGCGTCGTGTCGGCCGATCACGACGGCGACGCCTGGGCCGCGGTGTGCGCGGGCGATCGAGTGCTCACCCGCGTGCATGCGGCCGCGCCCGGCTTCCGCCCTGCGAACTTCTACAGCCCCTATGAGGCGGCCGTGTGGGCGGTGCTGTCGGCCCGGCGGGCGCGGGCGCAGGGCATCGCGCTGCGCCGGCGGCTCTCTGAGGCGCACGGCGTCGTGTTCGAGCTGGCGGGCCGCCGCGAAGCGGCGCTGCCCGCACCGACGCAGCTGCTCACTCTCGACGGATTCCCCGGACTTCCCGCCGACCGGGTGCCGCGGCTGCACGCGATCGCGCGGGCGGCGCTCGACGGCCTGCTCGATGTCGAGCGGCTGACGGCGCTCGATCCGGCCGAGGCGATGGCGCGACTGCAGACCCTGCCGGGCATCGGCCCGTTCTACAGCGCGCTGATCGTGGTGCGCGCCTGCGGGCTGACCGATGTGCTGTCCACCGAGGAGCAGCACACCCGCAGCGCGGTGCGCGAGCTGTACGGCCTGGCCCAGGAGCCGTCCACCCTCGAGCTGGCGCGGATCGCCGAGGCGTGGCGTCCGTTCCGCACCTGGGCGACCGTGGCGCTGCGCGCCGTGGGGTCGAGGCTGTGACGCGGGGGGGCGGGCTGCGGCCCGCCCCCCCCGCCACGGCTCAGTCGCGCTGCAGCGCGCCCTCGAGGTCGAGCTCGATGGTGACATCCTTGCCGACGAGCACGCCGCCTGCCTCGAGCGCGGCGTTCCAGGTGAGTCCGAACTGCTCGCGGTCGATGACCGCCTTGGCGGTGGCGCCGGCCTTGTAGTTGCCCCACGGGTCGGTGCCGAAGCCGCCGAAGTCGAAGTCGAACGTCACCGGGCGGGTGACCCCGCGGATGCCGAGGTCGCCGTCGACGAGGAAGCGGTCACCGTCGAGCCGCACGCCGGTGGAGCGGAACTCCATCGTCGGGTGGTTCTCGGCGTCGAAGAAGTCCTCGCCGCGCAGGTGCTGGTCGCGGCCGGCGTCGCCCGTGTCGAGCGAGGTGACGTCGACCGTGGCGGTGACCTGGGCCTCGAGCGGGTTCGCCGGGGCGATCAGGGTCGCGCTCTTCACACCGAACGTGCCGCGCACCTTCGAGATCATCATGTGGCGCACGCTGAAGTGCACCTCGCTGTGCGAGGCATCCAGCACCCAGGTGCCCGGCTGGTAGCCGGCGATCTCGGGAACGGTGGCGGTGTCGGTCATGGCGGTCCTTCGTCTCGGAGGCACCGGTGCGGCGCCCTTCGACTCAGCACAACCGCGGTAGGACGACATTCATTCCCGTGAATGGAACTCTTCAGCCGACGTCGAGCAGATCGATCACGAAGATCAGCGTCTTGCCGCCCAGGCGGTGGCCGCCGGCCGGGCCGTACGCGAGGTGCGGCGGGATCACCAGCTCGCGACGGCCGCCCACCTTCATGCCCGGGATGCCGTCCTGCCAGCCCTGGATCAGGCCGCGCAGCGGGAACTGGATGGACTCGCCACGGTTCCACGACGAGTCGAACTCCTCCCCCGAGTCGAACTCGACGCCCACGTAGTGCACGGTGACGTGATCGCCGGGCTTCGCCTCGTCGCCGTCGCCGACGACGAGGTCGCGCACGACCAAGTCGGCGGGGGCATCACCCTCGGGGGCGTCGATGTCGGGCTTGCTGCGGTTGTCGCTCATCGCTCCATCCAAGCCGAGCACCGCGCTGCGGTCAAAACACGCGCGCGACGCGCGACGCGCCGCGGGCACCTTGACGCGCGGTGCGGGCCTTGGCAGGCTGGAGTCAGGCCAACTCAGCGCCCGGGAGTCACGCAGGCATCGCCGCTGCACCGGGCGCTGAGTTCTGGGCGGGGCGCCACCCGGCGCGCGCCGCCCAGGTCACCGGACACCCGCTCCGACCCTCACCGCCCAGCGCGCGGCCCGAGCCCGGGTAGCCTGGAACGATGCGCCTGGCCCACCTGATCGCCCGCGACACGGGTCGTCCGCAGTTGGCCGTGATCGACGGCGACGAGGCCGTGCTCGCGCGCGACCTGGTGCCCGACGGTCCGGCCACCCTCGAGCAGTTGATC
>CAYLMS010000160.1:0-4628 GCA_964384455.1 uncultured Microbacterium sp.
CGTTCAGCCGCCGCCCACGGCCTGATGACCGGGGCGACGGCTGAGGCGTTGCAGAACGCGGAACTACTTGACCGAGACGGTGGCGCCGGCGCCCTCGAGGGCCTCCTTGGCCTTGTCCGCGGACTCCTTGTTGACCTTCTCCAGGACCGGCTTCGGGGCGCCCTCGACGAGGTCCTTGGCCTCCTTCAGCCCGAGGCTGGTCAGCGCGCGCACCTCCTTGATGACCTGGATCTTCTTGTCGCCGGCAGCCTCGAGGATGACGTCGAACTCGTCCTTCTCCTCAGCGGCGGCCTCGCCACCGGCGGCACCGCCGGCCGCGGGGGCGGCAGCAACAGCGACCGGGGCGGCCGCGGTGACCTCGAAGGTCTCCTCGAACTTCTTGACGAACTCCGACAGCTCGATGAGCGTGAGCTCCTTGAACGCGTCGAGCAGCTGCTCGGTGCTGAGCTTTGCCATGATCTTCTCCTTGTTGGGTGTGTTCTCGCCGGGGCCCGGGATCAGGCCGCGGACTCCTGCTTCTCACGCAGCGCGTCGACCGTGCGCACGGCCTTCGACAGCGGAGCGTTGAACAGATAGGCAGCGCCGAACAGCGAGGCCTTCATCGCACCGGCGAGCTTCGCCAGCAGGACTTCACGGCTCTCGAGGTCGGCGAGCTTGTTGACCTCATCCGCGCTCAGGGGTGCTCCGTCGAAGAAGCCGCCCTTGATCACGAGGTGAGGGTGTGCCTTGGCGAAGTCGCGCAGACCCTTCGCGACGGTGACCGGGTCACCGTGCACGAAGGCGATGGCCGACGGACCCGCGAGCTCGTCGTCCAGCGCCGAGATCCCCGCGTTGTTCGCGGCGATCTTGGTGAGCGTGTTCTTCACCACGGCGTACTCCGCGTCCTGACGGATGTTGTTGCGCAACTGCTTGAGCTGCGCCACCGTCAGACCGCGGTACTCGGTCAGCAGTACGGCGTTCGAGTCCTCGAAGTTCTTCGTGAGCTCGGCGACCGTCGCTTCCTTCTGCGCCATGGCCACTCCTTGTGTATCCGGGACGCCCCGCGATGGCGGAGCGCCGGCCTCGACCGCCACCGGCCCAACAGAAAAGCCCCGGCGCAAGCGCACGGAGCTGTCGATCCCGATCCGGGATGTCGTTCGTGTCACCTGCGCGGGCTCCTGCGTGAGCAGTGCTTCGATCTCAGCGCGCTCGCGCGCACGTCGATGACCGGCGGTCTTCGGTTGCGTTCAGTCTAGGCGATCGCCCGATCGCCGCCAAATCCGCGGGGCCGTCCGCTCGTCGCCACGTGCTGCGCGCGTCTGTCTGCGTGCGACGGGGCACGGGACTAGCCTCGAAGGCGTGACCACCCCGTTCGTTGCCGCAGCACCCGAGCTCGCGGCACGGATCGTCGCGGACTCCCGCGATCGCGTCGCCTGGGTGCGCGCACGCTCGCGCGGCATCACGGCGACGGATGCGGCATCCCTGACCTCCCCGCGGGCGATCGCACGCGCCGCCGATGCCAAGCTCATGGGGTCGGGTTTCTCGGGCAACGCCTACACCGCGCACGGACGCGTGCGCGAGCCCGAGATCGCCCGGTGGGTCGCGGCCACGCACGGCATCCAACCGTCCACCGCGCTGTTCCACGCCGTGGTCGAGCGGCGGCACCTCGCCACGCCCGACGGCGTCGCCGTCGACGCCGCCGGACGCATCACCCTCGCCGAAATCAAGACGACGAACAAGGCATGGCGCAGCGTGCCGCGCTCCTACCTGCGTCAGGTGTGGTGGCAGCAGCACGTGCTCGGCGCCGAGCGCACCCTCGTCGCCTGGGAGCAGCACGACGACTTCGTGCCGGTGGACGACGAGCCGCGCTGCGTGTGGATCGATCGTGACGAGATCGAGATCGCTCGATTGGTGCGGCTGGCGACGGCGCTCATCGACGAACTCCATCGCCGCACGGCGCCGCGTCCTCCGGCGACGGCGCCCGCCGCCGTGCGCGAACCGTTCCGCGCGCTCGCGCTGGCCGACTGATCGGCGGGATGACACCCCCGCCAGGCACCTCGGATAGCCTGGGCGCGTGAGCCTTCACCCTGCGACCGCCGGTGCCGCAGCATCCGACGGCGCGTCCGCGCACGCGCAGGCCGTGCAGGAGCTCGAGGACGCGTTCGCCGAGCTCGTGACCGCTCTGCGCCGCATCTACGCCGAGTCCGCGGAGCGCGTCGCTCCGGGACTGCTGCCGGCGTCGTACAAGCTGCTGTCGACGGTCTCCCGCACCGGCCCGGTCACCCTCTCGGCGCTCGCCGATCGGCTCACGGCCGACAAGGGCATGATCAGTCGCAACATCAGCGAGCTCGTCGCCCTGGGCCTGGTCGAGCGCACCACCGACCCGCAGGATCGGCGCGCCAGGCTGATCGCGGTGACCGCCTTCGGGCGGGAACGGCTCGCCATCGCCCGCGGGCCGCACGAGGACCGGCTGAACCGGGTGCTCGCGGAATGGCCGGCATCCACCATCCACCAGCTCACAGCGCTGCTGCGGGCGCTGGCGTCGGGTCGCGCTCCCGACGGACTGCCGTGACCTCTCTGTCCAGCGCACCCGAGATGCCTGCGCTCATGCGAGCCGCGGTGTTCGACGCGCCGGGAGCACCCGAGGTGCTGCACCTCGCGCAGGTGCCTGCCCCGGTGCCGGTGCTCAGTGAACTGCTCGTGCGGGTGGTCGCGGCGGGGGTCAACCCCATCGACGCCAAGACGCGGGCCGGCGGCGGGGTGACCGCGTCGATCGGCGCCTACCCGGCCGTGCTCGGCAACGATGTGAGCGGAGTGGTCGTGCGCGCTCCCGACGAGTCGCACCCGCTCCAGCCGGGCACGCCCGTGTTCGGCATGCTGTCCTTTCCGCGCACCCCGGGTGCGTACGCGGAGTATGCAGTGGCGCCCTCGCTGCAGGTGACGCGAAAGCCCGACGCGCTCTCGCACGTCGAGGCCGCCGCCGTCCCGATCGCGGCGCTGACCGCGTGGGGTGCGGTGGTGCAGATCGCGCGTGCGCATCCCGGGCAGCGGATGCTGGTGCACGCTGGCGCCGGTGGCGTCGGACACTTCGCGGTGCAGTTGGCTGCGCACTTCGGGGCGGAAGTGATCACGACGGCGTCGGCGCGCAACGCGGCCTGGCTGCGCGGCCTCGGTGCCGCCCGGGTGATCGACCACCGCACGACACGGTTCGAGGATGTCGTCGCCGACGTCGACGTCGTGATCGACCTGATCGGCAACGTGCACGACGAGGTCGGCAGCCGATCGCTGCGCGTGCTGCGCCCAGGCGGGCTGTACGTCATCGTGCCGTCAGGGGGCTGGCCGGGCTACGCCGAGGCCGCGACCGCGGCCGGGGTGCGCGCCACCCATTACAAGGTGGTGCCCGACGGCGCAGTGCTCGCTCGGATCGCCGCGATGCTCGCCGCAGGCGCGCTGCGCGTGCACGTCGACCGCGTGTTCGACCTCGGTGAGGCCGCGGCCGCGCACCGTGAACTGGAGCGCGGTCACACCCGCGGCAAGCTCGTGCTGCGGGTCGACGAGGGCTGACACCCGCCGCCCGCTGTTCGGCTCGCAGGAGAACCTGTGCCACGGTGCCGCTCCGAGGCGCCTCAGCACCACATCTCCTGCCGCCCGAACGCAGAAGGAGCCCCGCCTGACGGCGGGGCTCCTTCTGTGGGGCTCAGAGCGCGCTGACGTCCAGCGGGATGCCCGGCCCGAACGTGGTCGAGATCGCACCCTTCTGGATGTAGCGGCCCTTCGAGCTCGACGGCTTCAGCCGCACGATCTCCTCGAGCGCGGCGTGGAAGTTCTCGCCCAGCTGCTCGGCCGAGAATGAGGCCTTGCCGACGACGAAGTGCACGTTGGCGTGCTTGTCGACGCGGAACTCGATCTTGCCGCCCTTGATCTCCTCGACGGCCTTGGCCGCGTTGGGCGTGACGGTGCCGGTCTTGGGGTTGGGCATCAGGCCGCGCGGGCCCAGCACCTTGCCCAGGCGACCGACCTGGCCCATCAGCTCGGGCGTGGAGACGGCCGCGTCGAACGCGGTCCAGCCGCCGGCGACCTTCTCGATCAACTCGGCGCCGCCGACCTCGTCGGCACCCGCGGCGATGGCCGCCTCGGCGGCCGGGCCGGTGGCGAACACGATCACGCGCGCGACCTTGCCCGTGCCGTGCGGCAGGATGACGGTGCCGCGCACCATCTGATCGGCCTTGCGCGGGTCGACCGAGAGCTTGAGCGCCACCTCGACGGTGGAGTCGAACTTCGCCGACCCCGTCTGCTTGGCGAGGGCGACCGCCTCACCGGGCGTGTAGAACTTGTCGGCGTCGATCTTCGACGCGGCGGCCCGGTAGGCCTTCGACTTCGTAGCCATGTTGCTCTCCCCCTCAGTCCTCGACCGTGCTGCCCATGGACCGGGCGGTGCCCGCGATGATCTTCGAGGCGGCCTCGAGATCGTTCGCGTTCAGGTCGGGCTGCTTCGTCTCGGCGATCTGGCGCACCTGCTCACGCGTGAGCTTGGCGACCTTGACCGTGTGCGGCGTCTTCGAACCCTTCTGCACGCCGGCGGCCTTCTTGATCAGCTCGGCGGCGCTGCGCCCCTGCAGATGCACCATGCACCATAAGAGCCGCCCCTC